>NZ_JBZNBU010000400.1:0-2768 GCF_058530065.1 Waterburya sp.
CTAAAGCCTAAAGCCTAGAGCCTAGAGGCTTTATCTTCTAGTTACAGCTTTTGCGTAATATCAGTAAATATTAAAAACTTATGAATAAAACTATCGATAGTAGTTGACTAAAGATAAATTAGCTTAACTTGTCACCAATGGGTATTAGGTAGTGTGTAGTGGGTAGTAGGTAAGTAGTTAAAAGAAATAAAGCTTTCTCCTGCAATGGGTTTGGGTGCTGAATTATAACCAAACCAACCTTTGTTCTCCACTGGACATTTATTGACAATTCTTACTCTTTGTACTTCCGTATCGCAAAATTTTAAATCGTCGGGACAATAAATTTCTTCAGTAGGTACTTTATTACGTTCGACATATCTCGGTTCTTTTTTGGCTACAACCGAGAAAGTTCCTTCCTCTAAAACTGTCTCAAAATCGTCATCTTCTTCGATCTGAACGATTTCATATCGAAACTGATTTTTACCAGCTAACAAAACCAAATTCTTTTTATCGTGTTTTGAACCGATGGTAACTTTAGTTTTTTCAGAAATTTGTCCTTCTTCATATTCGCGATCTGTAAAGGGCAAGGGATCTCGATCTAAACCTCTAGTGATATTGGTAATTAATACTCTTCTGTCTGGTGCGGTACTGGTAGTGTTAGAGAAAAACATTGCTTCCTGGGTTTCCAATTTTGTCCCAGGACATTCTCCTGTATAGACAATTTCGGGAATGATAAAACTATTTACTTCGGCACTACCAATCACCTCAAAACCCACATTGCCATTATCATTATTGGCAATTGTTCCCCCTCCTGGGGTAGTAGGAGTAAAAGGATTTACAGGACTAGGTGGATTAACCGCAGTTTTAGTTCCACCCAGGTTGATTCCCGATCTAGTAGCTATTTTCAAAGCTGTGTTTAAAGGAATGCCATAAAGATAAGAAGTACCCGTTTGAATATCTATATCGGTTAAGCCATAAACCCCAATTAATTGAGCTTCTTGGTTGAAAATAGGACTGCCACTCATACCAGGAACGGACTCTCCGCTATAGATTAGCTCGTAACCATCTCTAATATCGGCAGGGGCAAGAAAACCAATTAAGCTTTCGGACATGAAACGATAAGTACGATTATTAGCTATATTTTGCGAACCAGGATACCCAGCAATATGTATATTCTGTCCTTCCACCAGAGCGTCAGAATTGCCCCGTTTGACTACGGTATAGTTTTTGTCAGTATCGAAATAAATTAGAGCTAAATCCGCGCCAGCTAAAGGCTGTATGTCGGTAGCAGGATGAGATCGACCATCGGCTGTAGTGACTTCATATTCCCCTGGATTTTCCACTACATGATGGTTAGTTAGAACGACATAGCCAAAATCATCTTCAGCAATAATTACACCAGATCCATTTCCCGCACCATCAATTCGTACGGCACTTTTTTTCACAATTTGATTGACTGTTGCCGCAGGAAGAGCGATCGCTTGTTGCTGAATTACTCCTACCGACACAACACTGGCGATCGCCATACCCGAAATTGCTGTTGAAATAAATTTTTGGTTTAACCACTGATTCATGATTGCTCTAACCTGTATTACTTAGACCGCAGATCGGAATTTTTAAAAGTTTACATCCATAATATATAACAATATAAACTGGTAACTTTTTAGAAAAGCCATCTATTTAATAAAGGTTTCGTAAAAAAAATATATTCTAATTTTCAGCAATGTTAGATAATGCCCGTCGTCATTCATTTAAACGAGGAGATCTGGAAATTTCTTATTTGGAGTGGAATAATTCCCACCAAAGCGATCGTCCAAAACAACCTTTACTGTTGCTTCATGGCTTGGCAGATTGCGCTGTAGTCTGGTCTAATTTGGGAGAATATTTAGCTGAGGAATATCATATAGTTGCGCCCGATCTTCGAGGACATGGGGAAAGCAGCAAACCAAGTTCGGAAGCCGATTATAGTTCCGAAGCCATGATTGCCGATCTTGTAGGGTTAATGGGTCATTTGGGTTGGGAAAAAACCCATCTTCTGGGTCATTCCTGGGGGGCTAAAGTTGCAGCTATTTGGGCTTCGGCAGATCCAGGACGATTTTTGAGCTTAATTTTGGTCGATCCATTTTATATTGACAGGTTTCCTAGCTGGACTAAATTTACTTTTCCCTTTTTTTATCGAGTATTGCCTTTTCTGCAAGCAATGGGTCCTTTTCCCAGTCAATCGGCAGCGATCGCAATTGCTCGCCAACTCAAGCAATACCGCCAGTGGACTGAATTTCAACAACAAGTATTTAACGCTACCATTGAAGTCAAACCCGATGGTACTTGGGGGAGTAAATTTACCGTTGCTGCCCGTAATGGCATCTTTACTGATGTTATGCAAAAGTCTGGTTTGACTAAAACTCTCAATCTTCCTAGTTTATTGATTAAGCCCACCAAAGGACTCAACCGCAGTCAATGGCAGTTAAAACCCTACAGACGTTATTTACCTAATTTAGAAATACAAGAAGTAGAAGGCAATCACTGGGTTTTTCTGGTCAACCCTAATGAATTTAATGTTGCGATTTCGGAGTTTCTTAGGAGTTAATAACTGATTTTAGTCATTACACAGTAATTAGTGTTGTTGGTGAAAAAGGATGTCTGAAAAAATGAACTGCTACGACCTGCTTCGCGAGGTCATAGTATCTAAAAACCTCGGTCAATTCAGGGACGGTTTTATTCGTCCTATTAGCTTCCCGTCTCATAGGCTCATGCCTCCACCCCCTTGCCTTCGGCATCCCCCCTACTAG
>NZ_JBZNBU010000401.1:0-2419 GCF_058530065.1 Waterburya sp.
ATTAAGTTGTTTCCGACGAGGCTTTTTGGTGATTTTAGCATCTGTGATTAAGGGAATGCCTTTACCTAAAGGCAGCTTTATTCCCGATTTTTCTCCAGCCCCTGGATGAATCTTAAAAACATACCCTTGAAAGGTCCCCCAGTCACCCAGTCATCTTAAATTTTTATCTTTTGTTTACAAACAGTCTCTTAGCGATCGCTTTTAATTCGATTGTTAGCAGTCTGGCAGAAGAAATCGATATATTCTTCATGTCCTCCAGGAAAAACAAGATTTAGGGTTAAGGGATCTTCGGTATCTCTCGGATCGCCTACACCTTCTATGACTTTAATGTTATCGGGATTAGAACGATCTAATCTCAAAGGTTTGCGGTTTTTAACTTCTCCACCACTGCTATCTATATAGACAATGATATTACCCGAATTAAATTCTTTACCTAATGCTTGAATCAATTCCAAGAAACCGCGATCGCTTCCCCCTCGTTTAAATTCCAGGCGATCGCCATTTTCGACAGCTTTACTGGTAACCGTATCTCCAACCCCAACTATAGTCGGCATAATGGCAGGATCGAAATTATCTCGGGCGAGTTTGAGCAACGAACTTTTTTCTTTGGGTGCTTGGCGGGCGTTGAATTCTTGCCCTAGAGGATAGTTACCCGTCTGCAAATAATAGTAGTGATTGAGAATTACTAGTACGCCGACTTCTTTGATTCCTCCCCGCAACATAAATTGAAAATCGGTCGTCCCCGAATCTTTTCCTTGGGCTGGCTGCATGATTTCTTGCCCGTTGTTATCTCTGCCCAAGTTAGGAGCGTAGTGAACGAAAAAGGAGTCAGCCAAACCTTGTTCTCTAGCTTCTGCTAGCAAACGATCCATTAAGGCTTTGATTTCTTGTTGCAAGTCGGCATATAGTTCGGGAAGATCTTTAAATACTTCGTGGAAGACGTTTAAATTCGCCGTTGGAGATACTTTGTTATCCAAGACAGTCGCTTGAATATATTCTTCTAACTTGCTTTCATCTAAGCCATATTTTAATTCTTTGCCCAATTCCCTCAAACAGACTGCAATTTTATCGGGTACGGTAGACAAAAAAGCCATTTCGCGGTCGCTAGTTCCAGGATGGGAAACATTGCCATAGCTATCTTGCCACTGTACGCCACCACCAGCCAAACCTGGGAGATATAGACCTTTTTCCCTGGCTGTGCGATCGCTACCTAGAGCCTTGTCAATTATATTGTTCACTCCTCGCTTGCCAATATGTTCGCCGTTAGTTAAAACATAAAAATGCTTGCCAAAAGCCTTGGCTGCTTCTAGATAGCGAGACTCGATGGTTCTGGTGAGAGGATCTTTAACCAACCCCATACATACCCCATCGAGATCTTGAACGAGTAAAATATTCTCGCGATCGACTAGCATTTGACTCAAACTTTGGCGATCGAGAGATAAGGAACTCTCGTGTAACTTCCAGGGAATATCTCGGACGGACATGAGGGCATATATTGAATTCTTCTATAAGAAGGAATACCACCTATCCGATCCCATTAACAAGTAGGGGCGGTTCACGAACCGCCCCTACTAACTAACTATTTATTAAACTCAATTTGAGAAACCAAACCATAAATTTCCGAAGGCTCTTTTAAAGGTGCTTCTGGAGTTTCGATGGAAGGCCAGGCTGTTTTGAGTTCGGCTAAACTGTCGAGAATAACTTGATGTCCTTCGGGGTTAGCTTGGCTGTGTTGCTCGGCAACAGTTTGATATAGTTCATCAGCATAATTTACAAAACCTCTAGAGTCTTGATATTCAACAATCTCGACAAATTGATTATCAACAATCGCTGCTTCATATTCTGCTGCTGCATTTTTCAACATTTCAACGATCGCATCTAAGACAAATTCGGGAGAATTTAATTGTTCTTCGGGCAAAACGGCGATCGCATCATCAATAGAAATTTCTACTTCTGTAAACAGAGTTGATATTTCAGGAGATTCTGGAGCAGATTTAATTAAATCATGCAATTCGGTTAAGGTAGGTTTAAAATCTTCTGCCCCTTTTTCTGGCAACACTGTTTCAATATCGCTATATAGTTCTTCTACGGGATGACCGATGTGGGGTTCGGCTTCTTCATAGTTTCCTACGGCAATCAACTCTTCCGCTGCCATTAAATGACCTTTCATTAAACCTAAAACAGTCATGTAATCTACATCCGCATCTCCAGTGTCTACCGCAGCTTCGCCGCCTTCAGCACCTTCACCGCCTTCAGCACCTTCGCCACCTTCAGCACCTTCACCACCTTCAGCACCTTCGCCACCTTCAGCACCTTCACCGCCTTCAGCACCTTCACCGCCTTCAGCACCTTCACCGCCTTCAGCACCTTCACCGCCTTCAGCACCTTCACCGCCTTCAGCACCTTCACCGCCTTCAGC
>NZ_JBZNBU010000402.1:0-2322 GCF_058530065.1 Waterburya sp.
AATATTTTGCAAATTGTTGGCTAGGCGAAAATCATCAGCAGCCTGTTGCAATTCTTCGTCTTGAATCTCAATTCCTAATTCTCTGGCTTTAGACTCAATTATTTGACAAGTAGCTATTCCCTCCAAAATGCGGTTTAACTGACTAGAAAGCTTTAAATGGCTGATAATAGTTTGGGGGTTGATTTTGACTATTTGTTTCATACTTGGGGTTGTATATAGTTCAAAGGCATCAAGCTCGCAGCCTATTGTTTGCTCTCAATCAATAAACCGAGCAACAACTAAAGCAGAGTTATGGGGCTTTGTATTATAAATATAATAAATAAGAGTTAAAAGCAACTTAAATTTAGATTGTATCTGCTCTTTTCACCCTAACCCCTGTTTAAGACTTCAGCCCATAACAATTTACAATAAATAATTTTCGGAAACATCTAATTTAACTGTCTTCCTGTAAGTTCGACAAAAATATCTTCCAAGTTAGAATCTCGTATAGTCACCCCGATTTTATCTGCCAAAGACTCCAGGTAATGGTTGGCAGTGGCGCGATCGCGGAAAAACCGACTTTCTAACCTATCTCCCGTTTGTTTGAGGGCGATCGCTTTGCCATATTTAGCCCGAAAATCTTCTAGAGTACCCAATTCGATTAATTTTCCCGCTTCCATAATACCGATCCGCCCTGGTTTGCCGTTGCGCGAGCGATCGCACAAAAATTCTACCTCTTCCATATAGTGACTGGTAATCACGATAGTCATGCCTTTACTATTAAGATCTTGAATGATTTCCCAGAGACGGCGACGAGTTTGGGGATCTAAACCCACAGTGGGTTCGTCTAAAAATAAAATACTCGGCTCGTGTAATAAAGCCCTGGCAATTTGTAAGCGACGTTTCATTCCTCCCGAAAGAGTTTTCACCAGAGATTGAGCGCGATCGCTTAAATCGACATATTCTAACCATTTTCTAATGCGCTTTTTTCGTTCCGACTTGGGAATGTGGTGCATTCTGCCATGAAACTCCAGGTTTTCCCAAACCGTGAGTTCCCCATCGACGCTAATTTGTTGCAGAACTACGCCAATATTTCGTTTGACGCGATCGCGATCGCAAGCAACATCATAGCCAGCAACTTCAATTCTACCTTCATTGGGCTGCGCTAAGGTAATCAACATTCTAATAGTGGTAGACTTGCCCGCACCGTTAGGACCTAATAAACCGAATATTTCCCCCGATTCAATAGTCAAAGAAAGATCGTCAACGACGGAAACGTTATTATATATTTTGCGGACATTTGAGAGAGCTACAGCCAAATTATTCATCTATGCTTGATATATATCTAAAATTTTTATACAGAAACTAAAATAACAATTACCAAAGATAATGTTATTATCTTTTCAAACCTTATTTATATAAAGTGGTTTTTGAAAACTTGATTGAATCTTTAAACATATAAACAGGCTTAATAGCTACAATTATTAGCATCATTACTATCCTCTACTATCTCGATCTCTTGGAGGGTTTTCCATCCAGGTATCCAGAGATTATCATCTTTAAGTTGAACGGCATTCAGCCAGAACTTAGTTTGAGGATCGCAGGATGCGACCATTTCAGCAAATACCCATTTTCCTTGGTTTTTGCGATTGACCACTTGGAAATGTCTCCAACCCCAAGTTTTTTGTTTGGCAGTCCATTTTGAGCCAACTAAAAAAGGAAACTTTTGTTTTTGTTTTTTCGACATTTTAACTTCAAAAGATAATAATGTTACTCTAGTCGCAATAATCAACATCTTTTCATTGTGATATTTTTATGAAAACTACATCCGTTTTGTATCAGTTATTTTTAGAACGAGTTAATAACTACAGTGCTATTGCCCTATCTTTATGTTTGGCACTTGCTTCCGCACCAGCAATTGCTCAAGACAATACTATTAAACTAGAAGATTCCAACTCTGGGGGAGCTACTACAGAACAAGCTCCTATTAATTACAGAGATTTACCTCCTTTGGAAAACGATAGTTTTCCCGATGCTAACTCTCCCCTACCAGCAGAAAACATTGAGTTTGCGACAGAAGAAAGTGACTATACTCTTGGTGCTGGGGACAGAATTAATCTCAACATTTTTCAAGTAGAAGAATATAGTGGTGAATATCCCGTATTAGTTGACGGCACTATTAGTTTACTTTTAGTTGGTAGAGTTGATGTCAGGGGTTTAAGTCTTAAAGAAACATCCGACAAAGTTTCCGAAAAATATTCTACTTATCTCAAGCGACCTATTATTACCGTTGGTTTAATTGCTCCTCGCCCTCTAAAAATCGGCGTTTCTGGAGAAGTGGAT
>NZ_JBZNBU010000403.1:0-1661 GCF_058530065.1 Waterburya sp.
AGAACAAGCCGTACCAGATTCGACCGTTGAAGTATCTCTAGGAGTGCGTCTGGGGGTATTAACAACAGTTGGGTCGATTCCTATGTTGATACCAATAGTGGCAGCCCGTTCGACAAAAGTAACAATCGAGATACCTAAATTTAGGTCGATTTTTTCAGGGACATTATTTTTTGGTTGGCACTCACTACTTGAAGAATTGGTTTCGCCTAATTTTGGGGGAAGCATACTAGCTTCGGCACTACTTGAAGAATTAGTTTCGCCTAATTTCGGAGGAAGCAGATTAGCTTCGGCAGATTGTTCTAGCTGTTGGCTTTGGCAATTGTTGTTTGCTTCGTTAATTTCTTGTTCGGCTAATCCATGGATGCCGATTAGTTTCCCCTGAGCGTTGAGTACTGGACCGCCACTCATCCCGCCACGAGTAAAATTACTATAGACCAAATTATAGCCGCTACGGTGTTGTGAGTTGATTCCCGTCAAACTTCCCGATGTAAATTGCGCTCCCCCCTGAATTTCTTGTCCTGCTTTGGGAAATCCGTTAACGTAGACAGGCATTCCTGGCACTATGCGACTGGCAGAAGTTTCGATTTGGGCTGTTTTATAACTGCGATCGCTCCTAAAGGAAATGACTGCTAAATCTACACCATCGATTTTGTGGATGGTATTGGGGTCTAAAATATAGCCTTCTCCATCAACAGTAAAGATGGTGTGTTCGTAGTCGGGACGTTCTACTACGTGCTTGGCAGTCAACACATAATAGGTAGAATCGTTTCTGGCAACAATTACTCCCGATCCTAGGGTAGGTTCGCGATCGACACCTTCATTGCGTTCAATTTTAACTGTAATATTAGTAGCAATTTCGTTGATTTGGGTAGGCTCTAGAGCCATAACGATAGTAGGAGAAGCTACTGTAACCACAGTAATTGCGGTTGCTCCAAAAATGTAAGGAGAAAAATTCATCGGGGTAACTGTGATTTATTTTAATTGTGATTGATTACTGGTTTACTTCAGGATTGATAAACATATTGTCTGGTAATTGAGGAGTACCTGCTATTTCTACTCTTTCCAGTTGGGTTTTGACATCTGCTAAGGTTTGCTCCACTTCATCATAGATTTTGGCACTGACGGGAATTGCTTCGAGATCGCTGCTGAGGTTTTCTAATTTGCTTTTGAGTGCTTGTAATTGTTGCCAGTCATAAGTGTTCAAATTGTCGTCATTAGCTGCTTCTGCCAAAATTGGTTCTGCTCGATTTGCTATTTCTTCATATTCAGTTTTGTACTGTACGTTACGAGAACAATTGTTCAAAGTATTGCAGACACTTTCTATATTAGGGGTTAAAAAGAAAAACAATCCCCCCAATACTGCGACTGCTCCTACACCGCCAAAAACAAGCGGACTTCTAGATTTGGGTTGAGGTTCAAGTTCGGTGGGTTTGGGAGGAATAAAAGTATTTGGGACGGGCGAATCGTTGGGAATAAAAGTATTTGGCAGACCATCGAGTAAAGCCTCCATAACTTCCTGGGCTGACTGATAGCGATCGCGATGGGCTTCTGCGGACATTTTATCGATAACATTAGCCAGTTTATCGCTGACCTCAGTGTATCTGCGCCATTGCAGCTTTTCTTCCACACTGTCGTAAAAGTCTCTTGGTTGTTTGCCCGTC
>NZ_JBZNBU010000404.1:0-2794 GCF_058530065.1 Waterburya sp.
CGAAGATATCGAAGTCCCAGAAAATTTTGCCATTCAACCCGTAGATGGAGAATTATCGGGAGACTTTACCTTTAACCTCGAAACTCTGGCAACTTCGGGAGAAAATGTCACGATCGAATCCCCCGCTTTAGGTAGTATTCGCGGAGATCTGTTGGCAGGTAGTTTTCAATTTGTCGATCGCTCTTTTGCTATTCAAGATGTGGAATTCCGACAGAGAAATAGTACCTATCAACTAGAAGGCAGCATTACCCAAAAACCAGAAGATTTCCTCGTTGATGGTCGAGTATCGATTAATGGGGGACAAATACAAGATATTCTGGTAGCCTTGCAAATATTTGAATTGACCGATCTCAGTCGCATTTTTAGCGATCGCAACTATGGCACGGCAGATAATTTGTACCAGTCCTCAGAATCGACTCAGCCACCTTTGTTTGCGGTAGGTTTAAAAGATGCCGATATTTTCGAGCAACTACAATTAATTTCAGCTATTGAAGCTTGGTTGGCTTCGATCGATCGAGAGCGACAAACGGCAATAATTCCCCCAATTAAAAACTTGAGGGGCAAATTTGACGGAGAAGTGAATGTTTCAGGCTCTTTAAATGACGGTTTGACTTCGGAATTTCAATTTTTAGGAGAAAAATGGCAGTGGGGAGATTTAACCAGTCAAGAGATTGTGGCTAAAGGCAATCTGAAACAAGGAATTTTGACCCTGTTGCCTATTTCCATCAAATTACAAAATCCCCAAAACGCGGGAGGCGATGCCCCAGCTAAAAAAGCGATCGATCGCTCTACCCCAACCCTTCTGTTTACGGGTACATTTGGCGGTGAAACTCAATCGGGACAATTTAGATTGGTAGAAATTCCCGTCAAGTTAATCGAGCGACTATTCTCTCTTCCTTCCGAATTAGCTTTAGATGGCTTAATTAATGCTTCTGCTAGTTTGGCAGGTACTCAAAAAGATCCCCAAGCTAGAGGAGAAATTAGAATCGATAATGCTTCTCTCAATGAGACTTCCATCGAATCTACCAAGGGGAGTTTTAACTATCGCAACGCTCGTTTGGAGTTTTCTGCTAGTAGTAATATTGTCCAGGATGCCGATCCTTTGATTCTTAAAGGTAGCATTCCCTATAAACTGCCTATTGCCGAAGTTTCCCCAGAGAGCGATCGCTTGGAACTACAACTAAATGTCAAAGATAGAGGTTTGGCGTTATTAGATATTTTTTCGAGGGGGGAATTGAAGTGGCTTGATGGTAAAGGAAAAATAGTCCTTGATATTTCTGGGGTATTGGATGCCAAACAAAACCTACCTCGGAAATTGGTGGCACAGGGAACTGCAAATATAGAAAATGCTAAGATAGCGATTAAAAATTTACCCAATAATTTACTTACTGAGATTAACAGTGAAATCTTTTTCGATCTCAACAAGATCCGAATTAATAATTTTGAAGGAGATTTTGGCGGTGGTCAAATCTTAGCAGCAGGTACTATACCCTTAGGTAAAAACGGGACTCGCGATCCCCTAACCATCGATTTCGATAATATCACCGTTGATGTTCCCAAGTTGTACGATGGCGGGGTACAAGGCAGATTGCAAATTTTAGGCAAAGTTACCGAGCCGATTATTACAGGTAGCATGACCCTATTAGACGGAACTATTTTATTGGTTGATGAAACCGATACCAATATTGAACCAGAAAAAAATATAACTACAGGAAGTAAAATTAGCGCGCTCAAACGAAATAATACGGAAGAAAGTATTGCTGCCATTACTCAATATAAAAATCTCAAACTCAAATTAGGCAACAATATTCAAATCAGCCAACCGCCAATCTTTACTTTCCTCTCTACAGGAGATCTAAATATTAATGGTACTTTTTTGCAACCTAGCCCAGATGGGACAATTATTCTAGAAAGGGGTCAAGTAAATTTATTTACAACTCAGCTAAATTTATCTAGAGATTATCAAAATACGGCTCGTTTTTCCAGTAACAATATTCTCGATCCTTTTTTAGATGTATTGTTAGTGGGTTCGGCAATTGAAACCACAGCTAATAGATCGATTCCTAGTGAAGTTTCTCCCACAGAAAAACCCGATGCCGATACTTTGGGTACTTTAGAAACCGTCAGGATTGAAGCGAAAGTAAAAGGACTCGCCAGTCAAATTACTAATAGAATCGAACTCACTAGTAGTCCTTCCCGCAGCCAAGCAGAAATTGTCGCCCTATTGGGGGGTGGTTTTGTAGAAACTTTAGCCAATAATACTAGTACTTTTGGCTTGGCTAGTTTGGCGGGTTCGGCATTATTTGGCAGCCTCAATTCCGAATTTAATAATGCTTTTCCCATAGGTGAATTGCGTTTATTTCCCACCCAAATTATTGACGATGAGGATAATCCCGATGATGGTACTGATGATGGTTTAGCAGGGGAAATTGCTTTCGATCTATTTAATAATTTCTCTTTTTCGGTGTTGAAAATTCTCAATGTCAACGAGATTCCTGCTCAATATGGTTTTCGCTATCGTCTGGATCAAAACTTTGTTTTGAGGGGTTCTACTGACTTTCGTTCTATACTCAGTCAAGAAGAATTAGATGAAAATAATGAGGAACAAGGTAATACTAGATTTTCGATTGAATTTGAATCGAGGTTTTAAGTAATACCATTTCTCCTTGAAGTTGCACTTACAGCCGTTTTCAGTTGAATAGCTCTCTGGGAAAATTTACTAGTTCGTAGTTTTTAGTTTTTAGTTCTTAGTTTTTAAAGTTTAATTATGTGGTCTACCCATGTGAAAAGCGCA
>NZ_JBZNBU010000405.1:0-2208 GCF_058530065.1 Waterburya sp.
CGATGGAGCGTGTATGATCGATCGCCGTATGGGAATTAACGGTCATCCTTTAGAAATTCAGGCTTTGTTTCATACGACTCTGCGCTGTGCCAAGGAATTATTATTAGACAACCAGGAAAATACTAAAATCGTTCGAGCCATTGATAATCGTCTTCCTCCCCTAACCGATCACATTCGTCATAATTATTGGCTCGATCCAGAAAAGCTTAACGTTATCTATCGTTACCACTCCGAAGAATATGGTGAAGATGCTCTTAACCAATTTAATATTTATGCCGAATCAATTCCCTATGCAGCTTTGAGCGAATGGTTTCCCGAAGAAGGGGGCTATTTAGCGGGGAATTTAGGCCCTTCTCACCTCGACTGTCGCTTTTTCCTCTTGGGTAATATGATGGCAATTTTGTCCTCTTTGGTAATGAAAAAACAAGGGCAAATTATTTTGCATACTATCGATCGCAAATGGGATGATTTAGTCGGTTGGATGCCCATGAAAATCTGTTTTCCTGCTCTTAAAGATCGGGATTGGGAAATATTGACTGGTTGCGATCCGAAAAACCGTCCTTGGTCATATCACAATGGGGGAAATTGGCCCGTATTATTATGTTTCTTTGTCGCTGCTGCAATTAAATTAGATCGAGTAGACTTAGCTCGTAGAGCGATCGCCATTGCCGCCAAACGCCTCCACAAAGACGAATGGGCGGAATATTATGACGGTAAAAACGGTCGCTTAATCGGCAAAGAAGCTAGAAAATATCAAAATTGGACAATTTCTAGTTTTTTACTCGCCCAAGAACTAGTTGAAGAGCCTAAATACCTTGATTGGATTTCTCACGGTTAAAGCGATCGATGAATAGTAAAAATATTTGGCAGCAGCCTGAAATTATTCGTTGGAGTCAAATTTTGGCTGATAGTTACCAACAATTATTAGGAAAACAATTAATTGAACCTGCCAACACCCCCGAAGAGTTGGCTGAGGCACTATATTATGCCCCGTTTGTAGTAGTTTCTCACGATACTCAAGCAGATCCTGTGTTTAATTATGGCAATCAAACCGCATTAAAACTATGGTCGATTAGTTGGGAAACATTCATTCAAACTCCCTCTCGTTTGAGTGCAGAGCCAGTCAATAGGGCTACTAGGGCTGCCATGTTAGAGCAAGCAGCAACTAAAGGCTATATCGATAATTATCAAGGGGTGAGAATTTCCACAACTGGTAAAAGATTTGCGATCGAGCGAGCTATTATTTGGAATTTAACTGACGAGTCGGGAGCAAAATGCGGACAAGCCGCCACTTTTTATCATTGGACTTGGTTGTCCTAAAAAAGGAGAAGCTTTTGAATAGGAATCTATGGCGATCGCAAATCGTGTAATTTATTTGGTAGTACTAGTCTTTACTTTCAGCAAATACAGCTATCGACAACAAAGCAATCTTGGTAGAAATAAAAAGCGATCGCGTTGAGGATTTGTGTAAAAGTAACTTGAACAGTTTTTTTAGATGGAAGCTATATTTACAATCCATTCCAGGTAAAATTTGTACGATTTATTTTTACATCATGCCTTAGTGTTTGTCCAAAGTCCAATAATCTTTTGTTTTTGAATTAGCTCTCAGTCCTCTTTGACTTCGACAGGACTAAACTAGTATCGTAATTAATGTAGAGAAGTCTAATATATCTATAATCATTTTTCTAACTATTATTTAATGTCTTCTATTGTTCCTTCAATTGAGTTTTTTCAAGGCGTTGCTGAAGAGTTGAGCAGTGTTAGTTTGCGACGCAATAAAACAACAGGAATGCGTAACGTGTTGCTGATTTTTGACTCTTTAAATGCTCTCAACAAATTCAACAGCTTTACTAAAGGATCGGCAGAAACTCTCAGACTAATTGATTCTGAAGGAGAAATTATGGTTACTCCCAATTCCCTAAAAATTATTTTTGGTGGCGATGAAGGAGACGAACTAAAAAGAATAGAATGCACTTTTGAAATTGATTCCGACAGCCATTGGGCTAGGTTTACTCGTTTTATGGATCGTTATGCTGAAGCCAACGGAATGGAATTTGGCAGAAATAAATTAAATTAATGAAGAGAATTTTAACTAAAACCGCAATCAAACAAATATGAAAATCGCAATTACAGGAGCAACGGGACTAGTTGGCAGTCGTTTGGTGGAAAAACTAAACCAAGCAGGACACCAAATTTTGGTTTTTACTC
>NZ_JBZNBU010000406.1:0-1523 GCF_058530065.1 Waterburya sp.
CAAAATTTAAGTCAGACTCCGTTAGCTCGAACTCGACTAGATTATTATCGCCAACGCTACCGAGTTGTATGCTTCCCGATGACGCAGTTAAATTCCCGCCATCTAAAATAATATTGCCACCCATCAAACCCAATGTTTTTCCCGATCTTACTTCCAATCCCCTCGGTCGAGCACTGCGATTTACGGTAAAGTTGGGATTAAATTGGAGTTGGTTGCCATTACCCGTAACGATGATATCTCCGTTATTATTGCCATACTGCAAACCAACGGGAATACTTACGGTAAGCAGAGGCGATGCGCTCGGATCGACCGCCCTAAACTCACTATCATCGGCAAACTTGAGACTGTCGGCAGTACTGCCGATAAACGAACCACCAATATCTAAAGTAGAGTTTTCCCCAAAAACAATTCCATTGGGATTGATTAAAAATAGATTGGCAGTACCATTAGCTCGAATTAAACCATCAATAGCCGAAACCGAACCGCCCGTAACTCGACCGATAATATTCTCGATCGCCGTAGCATTATCGAACCAGGCTATATTTCCTTGGGGCAAAGAAAACTCGGTAAAACTATGAAATAAATTATTTCCTGCGGTAGTTCCTTCTATTATTTGAATAAGATTATCATCGGGTAAGGTAACAGAATTGTTAGGAAGGGTATTATCGGGAACTATTTGTGCTGATACTCCCGTTTCAAAGCAGATATAAAAATAACCAAAGAGAAATGTTTGTATAAAAGTCAGACTAAATTTAGTAGTTTGTTGTAGCTGAAAATGTTTTTGGGCGAACAATAATAGCTGCATCATAATAATTGAGTTTTTCTTAAAGTAAATTAGCTGATTTTTGTGGTCATATACAAACAATCGCAATACAATATAAGTAAACTTATTAAGTAATATAAATTACATTTATCGCTGAATATTTTATTTTGATTTAGGTTAATCCCAGAACAGTCCAACATTCTATTTAATGATAGGTTTCCCAAAAAATAACTATAAATAACATCAAGCAAAATTTAATAGTAATCTATCTCTGCAAAATCTATTAAATAACGTGAGTTCGGGATCAGAGAATAGTCTCTAGTCTTTAGTTTTTAGTTCTTGGTTTTTGGTTTTTGGTTCTTAGTTTTCAGCGGGCAGTAATGTCCGTAGTTTACTGCAACTAATGTTGGTGTCTGGAGACTCTTATTCCACATCCGCCCGAAAGGTTTTTAATCGCTGCTTGTAATAAAAATAAGCTTTAACTAATAACTAATAATTAGATCGATAGTCAGTAGCTTATACCATTTCTCCTTGAAGTTGCACTTACAGCCGTTTTCAGTTGAATAGCTCTCTGGGAAAATTTACTAGTTCGTAGTTTTTAGTTTTTAGTTTTTAGTTCTTAGTTCTTAGTTTTTAAAGTTTAATTATGTGGTCTACCCATGTGAAAAGCGCAGTAATATTGTTGGGATTTTGTTTCTCGCAAAGCCGTTTACCCCGAGCCAAACGGGGCAAGCCCAGCTTCGTGTTCTGGGCAGAGACG
>NZ_JBZNBU010000407.1:0-2983 GCF_058530065.1 Waterburya sp.
CCGTAAGCCAAATTTACTAGAGGAATAGTGTGCCATACCAGCAGGGGCAATCCAACCAGCTAAAGAAGAGATATTGACTACATGCCCTTTACGTCTATCTATCGCCGAAGCAGTATATAAACTACTCAAGCGCATTGGTGAGAGTAAATTCACTTGCATCAACCTTTCCCATTTATCTTGAGGAACTTCATCCATACGACCAAATAAGCCGATTCCTGCATTATTGATCAATATATCTACAGGGATATTTAACTCGGAAATTTTTTGCCACAAGCGATCGCAACCTTCGCGACTCGATAAGTCGCTTTCAATGCAAGCAACTATTTTTCCTGTAGTTATTTTTTGAGTAATTTCTGCGGCGTATTCCTCTAAAGTATCCAAGCTCAGATCGCTTAAAATCAACTGACTGCCAGCTTCTAATAATTGTCGAGTTAATTCTCGACCAAACCCTCCTGTCGCTCCTGTAAGCACTACTACAGCCTGATTTAATTCTGTCATGCGATCGCTTGTTGGTTAATGGTTGATGTTAATTGTTCAATGATAGATGTTTGCTGAGTCTTGACAAAATCAAGTTGAAAAGCAGTAATATATTCTGGTCTTCGGAAATTGTACTAACGATTTGTGGTGAAGCAATTAGAACTAAACTATTCTTTTGATAAAACAGATGATAAAACAGAATCTCTCGATCGACAATCTTTGCAAGATACTACCTTATTTAATTTTAAATTTGTAGACTTATTTGCAGGTATTGGTGGATTTCATTTAGCGATGCACGCATTAGGTGGAGAATGTGTATTTGCCTCAGAAATAGATCGCTACGCAAGAACAACTTATACTTGCAACTTTAGTAAAATTTCGCCACAACTTTTTGAAGGAGATTATTTTAACGAAGATATTAGAAAAGTTGTCCCAGAAGAAATTCCCGACTTTGACGTGCTTTGTGCTGGATTTCCCTGCCAACCATTCAGCCAAGCGGGTTATAAAAGAGGATTTAATGACGTTCATAATTCCGAAAGAGGTAATTTATTTTTCAATATTGCTGAAATCATCGCAGCTAAAAAACCCAAAGCTTATTTTTTAGAAAATGTTAGAGGTTTAATAAATCACGATCGCGGTCGAACTTTTAAATTAATACGCAATATCTTAGAACGAGATCTTGGTTATTCTTTTTATTATCAAATAGTTAAAGCTTCTGATTATGGTTTACCTCAACTAAGACCAAGAGTATTTATTATTGGTTTTCGCGATGAATCTAGTTTAAGAACTTTTAATTTTCCTTCTAAGATACCTTTAAAATTTAATATGAGTGATGTTTGGGAGGGTGTTTGTTCGAGAGAAATAGGCTTTACTTTAAGAGTAGGCGGACGCGGATCGCCCATCGACGATCGCCGTAACTGGGATTCATATTTAGTTGATGGAGAAGTTAGACGATTAACCTATGTTGAAGCTAGAAAAATGCAGGGATTTCCCGATAATTTTGAGTTTCCTGTAAGTCCTACTCAAGCAATTAAACAGCTAGGAAATAGTGTTGCAGTAGATGCAGTTAAAGCAGTTGCTGTCAATGTTATTTCTTATATGAATAGTCTCAAAAATAGCCAATCCAAGATGATACAGAAAAAGAATAAGGGTGAGTGGTCGGAATTATTGGTTTTCATCAGAATTTTGTCAGAACAAAAAATTATCTTATCGGATGCAAATTTACAACCTACAAAAAATTATTTCAAAGTTAATAAGGTAACATCTCACCATATAAACCTCGATTTTTTATTAGGCGATCGAGATAAACTAGAAATAGTGAATCGTCAAACAGGAGAAGCTAAAAGCTTAACTATTAGTTCTTTAATCAATGAAAAAGTATTAAGCGAACTAACTACAGCAATTAGAAATGGTAAGCGTACTTTTTCCATACCAAAATTTGAAGTTATTCAAAATAGTTTGGGTTTATCAGTTGTCAAACTAGGTAATAGTTCCCAAAAAGCAGATATTCTTCTCGATATTGAAAATAACAATATTTCTAAAATCAATGAAGGGTTTGGTATTAAATCTTATTTGGGTAGTAAGCCTACTTTATTTAATGCTTCTGGTAACACCAATTTCATCTTTGAAATTAAAAATTTAGCTAAAGATAAAATTGATGCAATTAATAATATCAAAACCCGAACTAAACTAACCGATCGCATTCAAGCAATCGAAAAATATGGAGGTGAGTTTAAATACATTTCTCCTGAAAAGAAAACTTTAGAATATAATCTAAAAATGGTCGATTTAACAATGCCACGAATTATAGGAAGCATTTTACTTGCCTTCTATAAAAATAGAATATCTGCCATCTCAGAAATTGTTGACCATATTCACGAAAATACCGATCTTCAAGAGATAATTCAATATGAAGATAAAGATTGGCTAATACATAAAGTAAAACAATTATTAGTCGATATTTTACTTGGCTTTTTTGCAGGTAGCGAGTGGAATGGAACTTATAACGCTCAAGGTACTATAGTAGTTAAAGAAACAGGAAAACAAGTTGCTTTTCATCTTATAGAACTAGAAAATTTGAAAGCTTATTTGTTCGATCGCATAAAATTAGACACTCCATCCACTAAACGACACAGATACGGTAAGTTGATTCTAGAAAATGATAAAAAGCTGTATTTTAAACTCAATTTGCAATTAAGATTCTAGGCGATCTATTTTGGCTGAGTATGAGTAAATTAAGATTAAAAACTAGTTAGTAGCTATTTTTATTAGTTACTTGGTTATTTGGCTATTTACTAAATTCATATAAATATGAGCATCTACTCTACTGTAAAACTCTGGGGGAATTTCGAACATATCTCGACCGAGATCTAAAAAACATCATGCCATTATAGCCGCACTCAAATTTGATACCAATTCTCGAATACAACGAGAGACTTTGGTTGTGGCAGGGGTTAGGGGTTAGGGTGTTGGGGTTAGGGGTTAGGCTGTAGGGGTTAGGGTGTAG
>NZ_JBZNBU010000408.1:0-3197 GCF_058530065.1 Waterburya sp.
AACGCAGTTGGGATGTTTTATTAAATCGATTGTCCGTAAAAATTGCCGTTAGCAGATCGAAACATAAAATCAAGACCAATTATAATCCCCGTCAAGCCGAAGCCGAACTTTTATTCGAGAAACTCAGAAAACTCCGCAAGCAAATTGGCGATCGAAACTCTCTTCCACCCTATATGATTTTTGCTGATTCTAGTTTGAGATTGATGGCGCAACTCCGCCCGAAAAACCTAGAAGAGTTTGCTAATTTATCAGGGGTTAATGAATATAAAGCGCAACAATATGGCAACAGTTTTATTTCAGCTATCTTAGAATTTGATGCCCTACATCAATTACCCGTTAGCCTGCCCTCCAAAAGCGAAATGGAGACACTACAACTCTATCAACAGGGTTTAAGTGTGGCAGAAATGGCTCGACAGAGAAATGTTACCGAATCAACCATTAACAATCATCTGAGTAAATTAATCGAACTGAATCAACCAGTAGATATTACTAAATTAGTTGCCCATGAAAGACAAGAGGCAATAATTAAGGCGATCGAAAAAGTAGGAGATATCGCCCTCTCTCCCATTAAAAATCTCCTCGGACAAGACTATACTTATGACGAGATCAAATTAGTACGAGGTTGGTGGCGCAAACAAAAAAAATAAAAATAAATGATAGTTCTATTTAATAACATTAATCGGAGTTCTATATTTCTCTACCTTTCCCCTTTCCCTTTTAACTAGTCCTAGCAAACCAATCTTTAGACTGAATATTAAGATAAGGCAACAGCTACTAAAAATCCCAAACAGGACAAAATAATAAAAACTAGCAGTTTAAACTCAAAACTTTGAATTGTTTTCTTGGTTTGGGTTGCTTTAACACCATGAACCCAAGGATTACGTTTATTTTTTTGTTTTTGGTAGGTATGATATTTTTCTTGAACTTGCTTTTTGGCTAATAATAGCTCTAATTTATCTAAATTAGCTCTATCTTCCCTAGATAAAACGCTAGTAGTTACTTTAGTCGAATCAGAGTTAACTTCTTGTTGCTTGCTTAGATTTTTATCTGATGCTAAATCTAATTTAGGTTCTTTGGGCTCGACAAATTGTTTTTCTAGTAATTCTGA
This sequence comes from Waterburya sp., assembly GCF_058530065.1. Lineage (NCBI taxonomy): Bacteria > Bacillati > Cyanobacteriota > Cyanophyceae > Pleurocapsales > Pleurocapsaceae > Waterburya > Waterburya sp. The sequence goes on from NZ_JBZNBU010000408.1 coordinate 1,109, forward strand.
TTTAATGGCTGAATAACCGCGATGAACCAGTCTAATAGACCATTCTAATTCTTGGGAAGAAGCATTTTTCAGTAAATAACCTTTAGCACCTAATTCAGTAGCTTTTTGGACATAACTTTCTTCTTCATGACTACTCAGCATAATAACTTTTATCTGAGGAAACCTCTCGCCAATCTGCTGGGCTAAGGTCAAGCCATCTATCTCTGGCATATCAATATCTAGAAGAATTATATCAGGTTGAAGAATTTCAATTTTCTCTAGGGCGACTCTAGCATCTGCCACATCTCCAACAACTTCAATCTCGCTTTTTTTTTCTAGTAGTATTTTGATACCTTCTCTAACTAATTTTTGATCGTCAACTATAAGAATGCGAATCATCATTAATAGTGCTAAATGAAAAATTAAATGGGTACTCGAATTACTAATCAATTATCATACATTTTGTAATTTTAAGATAGGATTAAATGCCTTTTTTTTCTAAAAAACTTGGTTTCTTCACAAACTAAAAAATTGCCATAGTTAGAAAAAAAATTTAAGTATTTTATCATGTTACCAATCAATTAATCTTTAAAACTTGCGAAACCTATAAGGGGAGGGACTTTGGGGATCGGTTAAAATTTTAATCTTGGTTGATTTTAATCATAGTTTTTACGGGATTTTACACAAGGTTAAGTCATAATATAAAGATATTATTAATATAGTTAAAGTAGTTTAGGTTTCCATTGAGGACAACAGAATAATTATTATTACTCCTTTAACCCAGACTGTGGATATTCTCGTCAAAATCAAAAGCGATCGCGGTTGTGAATTAATCATGAATAAACGTTGATAAAACCGTAAAAGTGCTACCCCGACCTAGTTGGCTGATTACCTTACTCGATACACCAGAACCACTACTAGGTTTTAGCCGTAAGTGCGATCGGCAACATCTGATTTGCTTATTTAATTTGAGTCCTCAACCATTGCATCACGATTTATCAGTTTATGGAAAATGTGAAGATGCCAACGAAGTTGATTTTAATAGTCGCCGATATGACAATACGGTAGAAATTCCCGCTTGTGGGGTGTTTTTTGGTAATTGCGATCGCGAGGACAAATTGACAAGATGAAGGAGATACAAGTAATTGCTTACTTTTATCGGTGAGATATCGATCGGACTATTTCACTGGCTGCAACCTCGTCGGAGGTAAACAGATTTTAGTATTTACTTTTACTCAAAACTAATTAAAGGACCTTGAGGAACGATGCCACTGGGGTTGATATGAGGATGACTTTGATAGTAGTGCAGTTTGATGTGTTCTAGGTTGCAGGTATCTTTTATCCCTGGATATTGATAAATGCGCTTGAGGTAGTTCCATAAATTAGGGTATTCCCAGATGTGGTGTAGGTTGCATTTAAAATGGACGTAATAAACTGCATCAAAACGAAACAACGTGGTAAACATACAGATGTCTGCCTCAGTTAGTTTGTCGCCACAAAGATATTCTTGTTTTGCCAAAATATCTTCCCAGTAGTCTAAAGCTGCAAACAATTCCTTAACTGCCTCTTCGTATGCTTCTTGAGACTGGGCGAATCCTGCTTTATATACGCCGTTATTAATGGGAGAGTAAATATCGTCGATCGCTTTATCTACTTTGTCTTGTAATTCTTGAGGATAGAGATTAATGTCGTTTTGCGCGATCTCGTTAAATTCAGTATCAAGCATCCTGATAATTTCGCGGGATTCATTATTAACAATGGTTGAGGTTTGTTTATCCCACAAAATTGGTACGGTAACTCGCCCCGTATAGTTAGAATCGGCGATCGCATATATCTCTCTTAAATACTTAGTATTATTGACCCGATCGGGAATAGAACCTGGAAAATCGGAAAAATGCCAACCATCATCGCCCATATAAGGATTTACTACTGAAATACTAATAGCATCGGTCAATCCCTTTAAACTACGCATGATTAAGGTACGATGTGCCCAAGGACAAGCATAGGACACATATAAGTGGTAGCGGTTGGGTACTGCGGGAAAATTATTCCCACCATCAGCGGTAATGCGATGCCTTTGGCTAGCTACGCAATCGCGAAAAGTTGTGGG
>NZ_JBZNBU010000409.1:0-1872 GCF_058530065.1 Waterburya sp.
ATAATTAGTAGGGATCTGCTCAATCCTTATATACTATTTTTTTAACAAAACATTAGATTTATTTATGAAAATTGCAATTACTGGCCCAACGGGTTTGGTTGGCAGTCGTTTGGTAGAAAAACTAAACCAAGCAGGACACCAAATTTTGGTTTTTACTCGCAATCCCAGTAAAGCCCAAAGAACTTTTCCCCCATCCAGTTACCCCAATCTAGAAATAATCTCTTACACTCCTCAAGAGTCAGGAAATTGGCAAAAAAACGTTTCTGGCTGCGATGCCGTAGTTAACTTAGCAGGAGAGCCGATTGCCGAGCGATGGAATCCCCAGCAAAAGCGAGCTATTATGGAAAGTCGCCAAATTGGAACGCGCAAATTAGTAGAAGCGATCGCCATGGCAGCAGAAAAGCCCCAAGTATTAGTTAGTGGTTCGGCAGTCGGCTACTATGGTACTAGTGAAACTGATGTATTTAAAGAAAGTAGCTCCCCTGGTAATGATTTTCTCGCTCAAGTCTGCCAAAATTGGGAAGCAGAAGCGCAAAAGGTTACGGAAAGCGGAGTACGCTTGGTCATCCTACGAATTGGGATTGTTCTCGCCAATGGTGGGGCTTTGGGTAAAATGCTAGGACCTTTTAAAATGTTTGCGGGAGGGCCTATTGGTAGTGGAAAACAATGGTTTTCTTGGATACATCGCGATGATTTAGTTGATTTAATTATTCGTGGTATTGAAGATGCTCAAATGTCTGGAGCTTATAATGCTACCGCACCCCATCCAGTGAGAATGAGTACTCTATGCAGTACTTTAGGGCAAGTGATGAATCGTCCTTCCTGGTTACCCGTCCCCGATTTTGTCTTAGAAGTCTTATTAGGAGATGGTGCTGTGGTTGTCTTAGAAGGACAGCAAGTATTACCAGAAAAAACTAAAAGTACTGGTTTCGATTATCAATATGCCGAGCTTAAGTCCGCTTTAGCAGAAATTGTTAATTAACTTAACTTCTGCTTTATCCAACCCTAGTAGCTATCAAATTAATTTTGCACGACTACTTTGGATTGCTACAAGTCCAGCTTTTTTGATTACATGGCGATCGCTCAATTGACAATGTTAAATTAATGCGAGCATTTTTCCCTGTCAAATATTCAAGATTAAATTTTAAATTTAATGAGTTACAAGCTACTGATGGTTACGACTGTTCCAGTCACAATTCGCGCTTTCTTATTGCCTTTTGCTCGCCATTTTAGAAGTCTTGGTTGGCAGGTTGATGCTATGGCACAAGGAATTTCCGCAGAATCAGAATGCGTTGCAACTTGCGATCGCGTTTGGGATATACAGTGGTCGAGAAATGTCTTAGATCCGAGAAATCTGTTGGCGGGGGTCAAGCGAGTCCGAGAAGTAGTCGCTCGGGGAGATTATGATTTAGTTCACGTCCACACTCCTATTGCTGCTTTTGTAACTCGTTTTGCTTTGAGGGGTTTGAGCAAACCAAAAGTAGTTTATACCGCTCATGGTTTCCATTTTTATCGCGGTGGCAACCCTGTGAAAAATGCTATTTTCTTTAATTTAGAAAAGCTGGCAGGAAATTGGACTGATTATTTGGTCACGATCAATCAAGAGGATGAAACTGCTGCCAAACAAAATAAATTTCTTCCTGAAGAGAGAATTTATTACACTCGCGGTATTGGAGTCGATACTAACCGCTACGCTGCCAATCGAGTTTCCGATACCGATGTTATGGCAATTCGCCAAGAACTAAACTTAGACTCGGAAGATATTTTATTATTATGTATTGCTGAATTTACTCCCCGCAAACGCCATCAAGATGTCTTGAATGCTTTAGCCAAACTAAATAATCCTCAAATACATTTAGCCTTGGCAGGAAT
>NZ_JBZNBU010000410.1:0-1147 GCF_058530065.1 Waterburya sp.
ATCTGCGCTAAACGACGAAATGCAGATGAGTATAAAACGCGATCGCGGTCTACTTGAAAAGATTTGCGACTGTCTCCTGGCTTATCTCCCCGATTTCCAAAGGGATTGTATTGTCTTTGTTGTCTTTGGGACATAGTTACCAACGCGATCGACTAAAATTTGGTGCTAAAAAAGACGTACCTACATCTAGATAGTACGCCTTTGGTGAGGATTTAGCAGTATTACAGCCGAAAACTACAAAATTTCTAAGTCCCAGGTAGAATTAAACCGAGCTTTTCCTTCTTCAACTAATCGCCATGCAGCCTCTTTTAAAGATCGATGGGATAGTTGGGTTCCTTCGCCCCAGTTTAACTCTAGTTCCTGTAGACTTACGGGTGTCTGGTTTTCTTTTAGTTCGCTTAACAGCAGATTTCTTGCTCGTTCTGCCTGTTCGACGGATGATAATTTCATTGCGGGTAATAGTCAAGTTGGAGTTCTAGAGTCATACCACTATATATAGGGGTCGATCGCTATTTTTACCCGATCTAACTCTATCTATAGTGCCGTATACTATTATGCAACAAGATTACTAAAATCGTCATTAAATTATTTTTTTTTAATCGTTCGATAACTCGGCGATCGACTTAACTTAATTATCTTATGAAAAGGGAGGACTTGTGACAATCCTCCAAAAGTTATTGCTTGTCCGTATTTCTCGCTGCTAGCTTCTGACTGACTACTGCTCTCGGAATATATAGTAATCCTAATTTGGAAATAGAGAATTGTAGGTCGTTAGGGGACTTCGTTAATAAAAAATTAAATGCTGTCGTAGTGGCGTGTCAACCTTTATTTGATGCACTAGGTATATCTCACGCAAAGAGGTCAGACCCCGCGTCCCATCTTCGTCCCGTCAAGCGGGATAATATGGGATAATATCGTCCGAAGGCGCAAGGGAATGCTGACCTAGCGAAGACGCAAAGGGAGTTATTTGTTTGGCATCGTTAAGTTATATCTATTGCACTGTTTTAGGCTTGACACGCCAGTAGAATGGGTTAGGCAGCTAACAAGCGTCAATAACAATTCCAATAGCAATCAATTTGTTTTAACCCATTAATTTCACCAATCGGAGCTTTTCTTAAGATTTATTTTATAGATACATTCTTAATAA
>NZ_JBZNBU010000411.1:0-1655 GCF_058530065.1 Waterburya sp.
CTTAATTTGTTTGGCGATCGCCTTCCAGTTATAATTAGCTTGGACGTAATCTAAACATGCTTGAGCGGTAGGTAAAGTGCGATCGCCCGATAAGGCTTCGATAATTCCTCTAGCAAGTTGGTCCGGATTTTAGCCTTCAAAGACTAAATCTTCGGAGAAGGGTCTTAAAATTTCGGGAATACCACCGATAGGTGTACCCAATACAGGAGTTCCAGCCGCTAAAGACTCGATCGCAATTAAACCAAAACCTTCTAAAGCCACTGTGGGAATAACGGAAAAATTAGCTGCACGATAACATAATGGTAGTTGTTCGTCGGGAATATAGCCTAGCAATTTAACATTATTATTCAAGTCTAATTGTTTAATCTGCTGTTGCAGAGTTTCCGCTAAAGCTCCTTTACCAGCAATATAAAGCAAAATATCGGGGTAGAGAGCGCGTACTTGGGTCATCGCTGAAACCAGATTCTCTAACCCCATGCGTTTTGCCAATCGACGGATACAAAAAATAATCGGTCGATCTTGATGCCAATCTAATTTAGTACGTGCTTCGGTAGGAGAAAGCTCGATCTTAAAACGATCTATATCTACACCGCCAGGAATAATATTTATTAGTTCTAAGGGAACTTGATATTCTCGATGCAAGATATCCCGAAAGGTTTTAGAGAGAACGATAAACTGTTGCGAGCGCTTGTAAGTGCTTTGTTCGAGCCATTTCTTAACTTTAACCGCCAGGCTTTTATTTGCCTCTACACCACTTTCTAATGCCCAAGGTCCATGAAAATGAGTGACCAACGGGCGATCGTCTAACATATTCAATAGGGGGAAAGTATAAAAGGCAAAATGGGAGACGATTAGATCGTAGTCTTGTTGTGAGGTTAATTCTTTAAAGCTTTTCCTGACTCCCAACCACCGTTTTAGAATTGAGGCATCTGGCAAAGCAAATGCTTTAACTCTGCCATTGGTATCTTTTTCAATAGTATAAGAACCTGCAACTAAACCTTTTACATTTACTCCTACTTGTGGCAGATAGCGAGTGCAATCATAATAAAAGCGATCGAGTCCTCCTCCTTGTTCGGGAAACCATTCTAGACCTATTTGTATTGTTTTCACGTTAGTCCTGTCTTAAAAAAGCGATCGAGCAAAATGCTGTTTGAGTCATGGTAAGACTATATTTTTATTGAAGATTTACAAGACTAAATTTACGTGTTTGTTTGTTATATGTTAAAAGGTTATTCTAATTACTGAATTTATTATTACTTATCTACGTAAAGTTGGATGGTGAGACAAAAGTAAGTATTAAGTAATATTAAATAATGAGCGATCGCTGATAACGTTTAACTTCGCGATCGCATATAAAAACTTTAGCATAATTAAAGAAAATAAAGTTATTTACCAATAGTATCTTAGTTAAATAAACTAATATCAATTCCTCGCGCACTAGCCAGATAAATAGAGAATAATTTATTATTAGTAAAAATTTTTCAAATTCTTATTTATTCTGATAGACGTTCCATGGAACGTCTCTAAGCTGTCGCGTATTTAAATTGCATTAACAGCATTGCCTTTATTTTTCAATTTTCTATCCCAATTAATAATTAACTCCCCCTGATTAAGAAGTTGATGTAAAAGAGATTCTAGTTGCTCAATAGATTTAA
>NZ_JBZNBU010000412.1:0-3018 GCF_058530065.1 Waterburya sp.
CTTAAAGTTAACTCTAGATTAAACTAAAGGCTTAGGATCTTGCCTTATACATAAGTCTAAAGAAATTAGGAATTATTAATGTCTGACTTAGCTCAATAGCTCTAATCCTATTGACAATGCCCATCTTTTTTAGACAAAGTCAAAATCATCAGAAATAACTAAATCGTCAGCGGGATTCAAATTAGGTAAGAAGGCAATTAAATCTCCTTGATAGAAAATGCGTGTGCCGTTATCAAATGCACTAATTGAATAATCACTGGCACTGCCATGAGCTTGGATTATATCTTCTTCAGGCAAATAATCAGTAATCTCAGCAAAGTCCACCAAGCCTGCATCTTGGTAGTAAGGTTTCACAGAATCTCCCAGAACAAAAATATCTTCTCCTAGAAATCCTTCTAGTACATCGTATTCTCCAGCACCAGAGTTTTGTTGAGCAGGATTAGAACCTGTTAAAGTATCATTTCCATCCCCGCCATTGAGCCAGTCATTTCCATCATCGCCATTGAGCCAGTCATCTCCATCATCGCCATTGAGTTCGTCATTTCCTGACCCTCCAAAGAGCCAGTCATTTCCCGACCCACCAAAGAGTTCGTCATTTCTTGTCCAGCCAACGAGGACGTCATCTCCCGAATCGCCATAAAGCACGTCATCTCCTGTCCAACCAACAAGAAAGTCATTTTCCGAATTGCCTTCAAGTTCGTCATTTCCCAACCCGCCAAAGAGGACGTCATTTCCCGAATTGCCAACGAGAGCATCATCTCCCAATCCGCCATGAAGAAAATCATTTCCCGACTCGCCATAGAGCAAGTCATCTCCCGACCCACCAAAGAGCCAGTCATCTCCCTCTCCTCCATAGAGGTCATCACTATCCAAACCGCCATCTAAGGTATCATTGCCTATATAGCCAAAAATCTGATCAAAATCTTCAGTCCCAATGAGATAGTCATCTCCAGAAAAACCTTCAATAATTGTCATGTCTCTACCTCCTAAGATATGTAGCAATCCAATCTGAAAAGAATGTTGGTTGTTGCTGATTATTTGATTTCAGGAATTATGCTCGTAGTATTGCTTGCTTATGGCATTCTTTTTTTTAGCTAGCAGATAGGTTGAGAATTATAGAGAGTGAACTACCAGGCATCAAATCGAAGATTATGGCACCGAATTTCTGTTACATCCAGCTAAATTTTACTTGACGTGCATAACTTCTCTATATTCATTTTACTTTAAGTACATAAGTCTTCTATAATTTATTGACTTGAATTTTCCTGAAATACAAAGATGTTTTTTTCTATTTAATCTACGTTGAGAAATGTCGTAGTTTTGCTCAATTGCAACAATAATTAAAAGCTAGCAAGCTGGTTTTGGTCGATAATATATATAGCATCTGAAAAAGAAGTGACCTAAGATATCTGCTAGCAAATCAAGCTAGTTAAGAATATGTCCGATAATTCTTCAGATTCATCCAATCTACATCCCAAAAAAACGGTAGATGAATCGAGTTTAAATACTCCTCAAGCCAAAAAGACTGTAGTTGAACCTACTGGGAGTCAACCTCCTCGCGCTGCTTTTGTCAGAAAAGACTCTCTAGAAGGAAAAACCATCGGAGACAATAATCGCTATCTATTGCAAACTTTACTGGGACAAGGAGGAATGAGTAAAGTTTATCGAGCTTTAGATACTAAGTTTGCCGATAAGGTAGTCGCCATTAAATTGATGACTATTTATTCGGCTGCCAATGCTAAACATTTAGTCAACAGATTTATGGCAGAAATCCAAGCTATTTCTTGTCTCAAGCATCCCAACATTATCCAAATTTTTGACTATGGTGTAACTCCTGAAGAACTTCCTTTTTCTGGTGCGCCATTTTATGTAATGGAGTATTTCACAGGAAAAACTTTACAGGATAAATTAACTGAAAATAAAACTCTACCTCTAGATTATCTCTTAAACATTATTCATCAAGTTTGTGTAGGACTCAAAGAAGCTCATCAAAAAGGCATTGTTCACCGCGATTTAAAGCCTGATAACATTTTTTTAATTGCTGGTGGTGCTTTTGGTGAGATTGTCAAAATTATTGACTTTGGAATTGCCAAAAATATTAGTTCTGACAACCAAAATTATTACACTAAAACTCAGACAGGGACATTTATTGGAACGTATCACTATGCTTCTCCCGAACAGTGCCGAGGATTGGCAAATATTGACCAAAGAAGCGATATATATAGTTTAGGTATCATTCTATATGAAGCTATTTGTGGAACAAATCCCTATGATTTAGATGATGACTTGAGTACCACTGAAGGAGATTGGATTGCCTGTCATATTAGAGTTCCTCCAAAACCGATAAAAGAACAACCAGGATGTGAAAATATAGATGACAAATTAGCCAAGATTGTTATGAAGTGTTTGGCAAAATCTCCTCAAGATAGATTTGCAGATATAGGAGAATTGCAAGTTGCTTTTAACAATGCTTTTTCGATGCAAAATAGACTGAAATACGATGTTGAAAAAAAGGCAATAACAAGCAGTAATTCAGATGAAAGTTATTCTAAAACAGTAGAAGAAGCTAAACAAAAACCTATACTAACTGTAGTAGAATCCGAACCAAATTCTACCACATCTATACCATCACCAACCGTACCAAAAACCGAACCAAATCCTATTCCATCTGTACCATTACCAATCGTAGTAGAATCATCTAAGAGAGTGGGATTGAGAGCTGGTCTTGCTGCTATTTTAATGGCAGTGATAGGAGTAGGAGGATATTTGTTAATTAACCAACCAGAAAAAATATCTCCAAGAATATCTGAAAGTCCTCCTGACTCTATAAAAATAGCTCCAGATAAAAATATAGACAAAAATATAGATAATAATAGTCAAGAATCTATCGATAAAATCGATCTTACTCCTGTTCTAGAACGTTTGGAAGCTCAATATCAACAAGAACAGTATCAAGATTGTTATCAATTAGCTATAAATAATCTCGATCGCGATAATAGTGTAATTAAAGAATGGATA
>NZ_JBZNBU010000413.1:0-1621 GCF_058530065.1 Waterburya sp.
TGCAAAAGTTCCATCTCCCTGATTTTGATAAAGAGTACCAGCGGGACCGTGATTGCCAACCCAAAGATCGATAAAACCATCGTTGTTAAAATCGCCCCAGGTGGCTCCATAAGAAATTCCTCTGTAATCGATCCCAGCATTTTTACTAACGTCTTTAAATGAGGTTGTAATCATTTTTTTAATTACAGTATTTTGACTGATGTTATAGTTAGCTGTTTCTGACTAAAAAATATCTATTGCTTTTCTAAATAAACTGACATGTTGAACGACTAAATTAAAGATAACTTTTTGTTTTTTTATCGACAAGTTTGCAGTTGTTTTCTAGTAAGTATTATCTCGTAGTGTCTTTGCTGTCAGAGCGGGTTTTAAAAACCTGAGATATAATTACTGCACAATTGCGACCTATAAGTTGAATTCTATTTTTTAGTAATAAATAAATGTCAAACATAAGTAAAGCAGATACGATCATTAAGGATTTACTAGAAAACCCAAATTTATATCGTCAAAAATCTCAACAAGAAGGAGAGGTTTGGGGGAAATATTTTTCAAATAACAATTTTAATGAGCTTCAGCAAAAAGATCGTCAGGCAGCAGCAAAGTTAAAGTTCAACCGTCATAATTTGAATTTTATTCCGCTACTCCGAAAAAATTGTCGGTCTGCTAATATTGGGCTATCTTTAGCCTGTGGCAACGGTCGAGCTGAAAGATCGGTTTTACAAAGGGGTATTTGTAATAAATTTCATGGGATAGATATTGCCGATGAAGCTTTAGTAAAAGCCAAAAAACTAGCTAAAGAACAAAATTTAGATATTGTTTATCGGCAAGGAGATCTAAATAGTATTGAGTTACCTGCTAATACTTATGATTTAGTAATTACTCAAAATTGTTTACACCACGTCTTACAACTAGAATATCTTGCCGAAGAAATAGCTAAATCTATGACTCCTAATGGAGTACTTTGGATTCATGATTATATAGGTGAAACTCAATTTCAATATACAGAGGAAAGATTATACTGGCTTAATTTAATTTTGTCTTTGCTCCCAGAAAGAATGGTAACTAATAAATTAAATGGAAAGGTAGTGAGAAAAATTACTAGTCCCGAACCAGGTAAGTTTATATCGCCTTTTGAAAGTATTCGTTCGGCAGAGATAGTTCCCATTTTTTTAGAGAGATTTGACATTATTGAAAAAAATGAGTTCAATGGGATTTCGCGCTTGATATTTCCTTTGGGCTGTAAAGAAGAATATCTGAAAAATGAAGAAAGCCAAGCTTTGTTCGAGCTGCTGTTTTTGATCGATCGCTTACTATTAGAAAATAATATTCTTACACCTACTGGGGGGCAGTACTTGTTAAAACCCAAAAAATCTAGTAGTTAAGTTAATAGATAATCGATTGAAAGACCAGACAATTAATCGATTCAACTATCTGGTCTTCTTATCTTCAGCGATTAAACAGCAGTAAAATCTTCAGTACCAATGGAACTAGAAGCGACATTCTGGAGTAGTGCCAAAACATTATCGTCGAGATCGACAATGTGAGTATTATTGCCACTGGCGACTACTCGGATGTCACTCGAACTCATTCCCGTACTCAATCCCAATAAGTCACCATCACCAAA
>NZ_JBZNBU010000414.1:0-3815 GCF_058530065.1 Waterburya sp.
TCAGACTGGGAGAGTTTGTGCGATTCATGCGGGTTGGCGGGGTACGTCTCAATCAATTGTAAAAGTAGCGATCGCCCGTTTTGTAGAATTTGGCAGCAAGGGAGAAAATTTGCGTATTGCGATCGGTCCTGCAATTGGCGGTAAACTTTATCAAGTAGACTATGAGGTAGCGATCGAAGTGGGCAAAACTATTATTGCCGATACTAAGAATAAATCCGATCTAGAGATTTTAGCAGAATTAAAACAGATACCCAATTCCCCCGTCTTAGAGGATAAATTGCCTGGTAAAGTTCGCCTCAGCGTACCTAGAGTAAATCAAATACAATTAGAACAAGCAAACCTCCATCCCCAACAAATTGCCCTCGCCGAAGATTTTTGTACTTACCAACAGAGCGATCGCTTTTTTTCCTATCGACGCACGGGAGAAAAAAAAGTCCAATGGTCGGGTATTGTTTCATCGACCATCGAACATCAGGCGATCGCTAATAATTAACAATTAACAACTAGTAACGAACAAAACCTTGGATTTCAATTCGATCGATCGCATATTAAACCAACTAGAACAACAACCAGGCTGGGAAAATTTTCGTAGCTATCGCCAACTCTTAAAATGTTGGCATAATATTGTTAATAAAGATACAGCGAAGCATACTCGTCCGCTTTATATTCAAAGACAAATACTTTTTGTTGCGACCAACAGTGCTGCTAGAGCCCAAGAACTTTCTTTCCAGCGTTATGGTTTACTCAAAAGATTGAACCAACAATTGTCTTCTTCTCTCAAAGATATTCGTTTTTCCTCTTCGGATTGGGAGCAAACAACTGACAACCTAAATTCGCCATCAACCTTATTTAAACTTGCTTCTTATCACAAATCTAATCAAAATCTCAGAAAAGTTTCTCTAGTAAAACAAGAATTCCAGAATATTCAACCAGAAGACGATGCCCCAAAAAGAGCTAAATTAAGAGCAAGACGTTGGCTCAACAAAATTAGCCAAAATATCAATAATTCCTCATCTTTAGTACTTTGTTCTAATTGTGGTTCTCCAACCCCTACAGGAGAAATAGAACGTTGGAATTCATGTTATTTATGTGTGGCGCAAAAATGGTCTCAAGAATATCGCCCGCCCAATTTTCCAGAGTCAAAATAAATTAAATAGTAAAAGGCTAGCTCCCTATTTATTCTCGATCCCCATAGGTTTTTTCTCCTAGTCTCCATATTTTTACCTAGAAAAAACTGTATTGTTTGATACTTTTTCTATTTCTTTGATGTCTATTTATCAATCGATTATAAAGACAATATAAAACTATTTTGTCTTTGGGGATCGCTCAAACCCTTGCTATACATCAACCTGACTGGGATCGATAGGATGGAGGCTTAAGTGCAAAATAGAAATATCGGAATGGAATAAAGCCAATTCTATATAAAAATAAATGAAAGAAATTAATTTTGTAGCTTCAGCCTGTCGCTACTGTCGCTTTTATAATTCAGAAGGTCGCAGAGGCGGTCAATGTCAAATGTTGGATGTACCAGTCGAAGGTAGTTGGAAAGCTTGTACTTTTGCCAGTTCTCCTTTTGAAACAACTCTTCAAAAATTAGAAGATATCTTTCATTTAGAAACTTCTATAGAACAAACATCTCATCAAAATACCCCCGTACCAACATCTAGTTTAGAAATAAAAATTGAAGACAATTTTCAGACAACAATTTCTCACAAGTCGGAATAAATTATTCAATTTAATAAATTACTAAAATTTGATTTAGTATTAGATAATTTTTTTGATTGGTGCAGAAAATATAATTTTTCTATACCGATACATTTTTCTTTAATTCTTCGCCAAAGATTTATATAGACTGTCAACAAAAGATCGGAAAATAGGTTCAAACTATAAAATTCAGCTAGAATTAACCCCTATATTTCGATTGAGATGAAAATCAAGCAGCTATTAACATTTTTATCCATAACTAATATTTTATTATTCTCGTATATTGCTCGGGTTCAAGCTCAGAGTACAGAAAGCGTAGTTAACAATAATAATGAAAACGTAGATATCAGCGTTCAAAAATCGGGTTCGCAAACTCAAGGACAAAGTTCTAATGGCAATACATCTAATGTAACTGTCAGTGAAGAAGAGGCGAGAGATAATTTCTGGAGTAATAGTTATCGAGGTCGTCTATCGATTCCTCCTGGTAGTGCAGCCCTCACTTGTGGGGAACAAATTATCTCTTTTTCTCGTTCTGCTGGTGGTGGTTTAGGAGTGGGGGCAGTAGGTTTTAATTTTAGCGATAATAATGGTTCACTTCCTGAAGAATTCCAGCCAAGTTTGCAGTCTATTAGACAATGTGCCAAAGAGAAAAACGCAGCAGAAATTATTGATAAATATGTTCAGTTGAAATCGGTCGATAAAGCGATCGCTAATACCTATTTAAGGACTGTTTCTCCAGAGATTTATGCGACATTTTTTGTAGAAAATTCTAAGCACAGCGGAGAAATAGTTTCGGAAAAAACTTTTAATAATCTCAGCCATAAACTCAGAAATGAAGAATTCGATCGCATCGTCGAATGGCAAGATAATTATTACGGTGCTGGTTTAGCAGAAAAAAGAGTCGAGTTGCGTCAAAATCAAGAATTGCGTTCTACAGAAAGAGAACAAAGACTAGTAGAATTAGAAGTTTTAGAACTAGAAAGAAGATCTAAAGAAGTAGAAGCAATTCTCAAACAAAGACAATCTCAACTAGATAATTTATTAGAACAATTTCAGCAACTAAATTAACAAGATAAATCTAAATTAGCCACTAAAAACGCCCATTTATCCGCAGCTTCTGCAATAATTTTGGTAGTGGGTTTCCCCGCACCATGTCCCGCTTTGGTCTCAATCCGAATCAAAACTGGGTTGTTTCCTCTATGGGCAGCTTGCAAGGCAGCTGCAAATTTAAAACTATGGGCTGGGACAACGCGATCGTCTGTATCGGCTGTGGTTATCATCGTGGCGGGATAATTTGTACCTGGCTTGAGATTGTGTAAAGGAGAATAAGCATAAAGAGTTTTAAAATCTGCTTCCTCTTCTGGGTTGCCATATTCGGGACACCAAGCCCAACCAATCGTAAATTTGTGGAAGCGCAACATATCCAATACTCCCACCGCAGGAAGAGCAACCGCAAATAAATCGGGGCGTTGAGTCATGCAAGCACCAACTAGCAAACCGCCATTACTTCCCCCTGCGATCGCAATTTTTGACCTATTAGTATATTTATGTTCGATTAGCCATTGGGCTGCATAAATAAAATCATCAAAGACATTTTGTTTTTTATCTTTCATTCCTGCTTGATGCCAAGCTTCGCCATATTCACCGCCACCGCGTAAATTAGGGACAGCAAAAATTCCTCCCATCTCCAGCCAGACTAAGTTGCTAACGGCAAAACTAGGGGTCAGAGAAATATTAAACCCACCATAGCCATAGAGATAAGTGGGGTTAGTACCATCTAGTTTAATTCCCTTTTTGTGGGTAATAAACATGGGGATTTTTGTCCCATCTTTGCTGCTATAAAATACTTGTTTGGTTTCGTAGTTATCGGGATTAAAGTCTACTTGGGGTTGGCGAAATATTTTGCTTTCTCCCGTCACCATATCGTAGCGATAAATAGTTGGAGGAGTAGTGGCATTGGTAAAGGTATAGAAAGTTTCAGTATCTTCTCTTTTGCCCCCAAAACCTCCTACAGATCCAATTCCTGGTAATTCTACTTCCCGAGCGAAACTACCATCTAGATTAAAGATCTTAACTTGCGATCGCGCGTCTTTGAGGTAGTCAGCAACAAA
>NZ_JBZNBU010000415.1:0-1904 GCF_058530065.1 Waterburya sp.
ACATGGAATATGTAGCAGCCGATGGTTCTCGTCAACGTCCGATTATGATTCATCGGGCAATTTTTGGGTCTTTAGAGCGTTTTTACGGAATTCTAATCGAAAACTATGCTGGGGATTTTCCTTTATGGTTAGCACCAATACAGCTACGCTTGCTACCAGTTAGTGAAGCACAAAGAGAATACGCAGAAACTGTTGCTGCTATGCTAAAACAGTCTGGTTATCGAGTAGAAATAGATAGTTCTGGGGAACGTTTGGGCAAACAAATACGTAATGCCGAATTAGAAAAAATCCCTGTAGTGGCAGTAGTTGGTAAACGGGAAGTTGAAACCCAAACTTTGAGTATTCGTACCCGCCAGCAAGGAGATATCGGGACGATGAATATAACCGAGTTAAAAGATAGTTTAGATAATGCTTTAGCTAATAAAACTAAGATTTAAAAAGCAGACAAAGCGATCGCACTTAAAACTAATATTTAGATTTTTTGGCTAAAGAGTAAATTAAGAAAAATCCGTGTTTATATCAGTGTAATCGCCAAAGTTATGGGAATAAGCTGGAATAGAAGAATTCTTATTGCCAAACATGGAAGTCAAAGAATTAAAATTTCTCCTTAAGCTGATTGGGAAAAATGATTATTGTGGCAAAATTAACGAACTAAAGCCGAATAGTAAAACGAAGGTTTCAGAAACACAAAGTATCTGTCGGAATTTGCGCGAGCGCGAATTGGTATCCTGTAGTGAAACTATTACCAAAATAAAGATTAATTCGGCTGGTAAAGCTTTACTGCAAGTGGATGCTAATAATTTACCAGTTACTACTGATGAACTAAAAATCCTCAAAGCTTGCGCTAATAAAGTAATTACTCCTGGTAAAACTAAAGTTACTCCTCCTCAGAAAAGAGAAGAACTAATAACTAAGTTAGTCGAACGAGGTTTGATTACAGCCACCGCCACCAAAATAGAACTAGTTAGGCTAACAGAAAGAGGTAAGAAAACTCTGCTAGAAGAATACAATCCTAAAGGTACAGCTTCAGTTTTAAGCCTTAGTTTGCTCGATAATTATGTGCGATTCTTACGTAAAAATCTCTGTGCGAGTGTATCTCAATCTAATATTACGGTAGATAGAAAGGTTGATATCAATGGTAAAAAGCCAACCGATGAGGATATTTTACAAACAATTATCGAACTAGACAGCGAACTAGGTACGGATAATTACTTACCAATTTTTCACCTGCGGGATAAATTGCAACTATCTTTATCGAGAAAAGAATTAGATGACGCACTATATCGTTTGCAAAGACAAGACAAATTGGAATTGGGTTCTTTAGTAGAAGCGGTTCACTATACCAACGAACAATTAGAGGCGGGTATTCCCCAAGATGTTGGTGGTTCGTTATTTTTTCTGATAGTTAATTAGGAAAGTAGGAAGTAAGAAGTAAAAAGTAATAAGTAAATTAATTATCTGTACTTAAGCTTTAAAAATTTTTAATAAAAATTATAGAAATAATAGAGGTATTAATGTGGCGACTTTGCAAGAAATTATTCAACGGGAAGTCAATCCGTTTGATACAGTAACTTTCACAACGGGTAACTTTTGGACTGAAGATAATAAATCCAATATTGCTACGGTTGAATCGATTCATCAATCGGCGATCGCAGATATTGAAAATACGCTTCAAGATGTTATCGAGGATAATCGTACTCGCAGTATCTTGCTTGTAGGTGACTCTGGATGTGGTAAAAGTTATTTGTTGACTCGTCTTAAAAAAAATCTCAACGATCGCGCTTTTTTTGTTTATATCGAACCTTGTTTGGTCAAAGACTATATTTGGCGACACACTCTACGTCATACTGTTGACGGTTTGATGCACCGCCCTGAAGAGGAACAGGAGTCTCAGTTACTATTAT
>NZ_JBZNBU010000416.1:0-1921 GCF_058530065.1 Waterburya sp.
CATCGTTATTGAGTACTAAAGCACAAACATCAGATAAGTTGATTCTTCTAGCTGCTTGGGGATATTTATTATTTACACAACTTACTGCTTCCTTGATTACTTGAAACTCGGCTACATTTGCCAAATCGATAGTCGCTAAAACCTCTAATAGATTTTCGTCATCCAATGGCGTTGCGCTACGAGAACTATCAATCGCCATGTTTAAATCTTGGGTTAAGTTTTGAGGCAATCCCGCCCGAATTATTCGATCTAATGCCCAAGGAACTAGCTTTTCTCTAATTTTAAAACCATTAATCCCAAACTGATTTTGAAATTCTAATACCTGGTTATTATGACCCCTAAAAGAAGTAGCATATAAATTGGGTACGTCATCGCGATTAAGGATTAAAGCTGCGACTTGTTCCGCAGGAATCATTGATTTATGTTCTTGGTAGTGAATGTCGATAAATCTTACTACTTCCTGAATTATTTTAATTTCAGTAACATTAATCAGTCTAATATCTGCTAAAACATCAATAAGATCGAATCGATCGATTTTTACTTCTCCTTGAAAATTGTCCATGTATTTTGATCCTAACCAGTTATATCAACACGATTCTAGCCTTGGTAATTGGGGATGGCTAGTAATTAAGTAAGATAGGGACGTTTCATGAAACGTCCGTACAGAAGCAAGAAATCATCAGTAAGAAATATTGATTTTTCAGTAGTTTATCTTTAATTTGGACTTAAAGAAGAATAAATGTTGAATTTTAAATGAATGGCTAAAGCAATATTTCAACCGCCGAAATTAAGAAGAGAAGAATGCGAAGAAGGAGAAAGAAGAGCAACTTGGCTAGAATTATTTTTCGACCTTATTTTTGTAGTGGCGATCGCTCAATTGGCGCATATTTATCATGAAGATTTTACCTCAATTGGTTTGACCAAGTTAGCATTATTATTCATACCTGTTTGGTGGTGTTGGATTGGGGCAACTTTTTACCATACTCGCTTTGATAATGACGGTTTGGTCGATCGCTTGATTACTCTTTTGCAAATGGCGATCGCTGCAACCATGGCAGCCAATATTCATCATGGTTTGGATTCTTCTTCTGTAGGATTTGCTCTTAGTTATATTGCTTTTCGAGGAGTATTAATTTGTCAATATCTTCATGCTGGCTATCACGTACCCCAAGCTAGGGGATTAACGAACTGGTTTGCCACTGGTTTCAGCATTAGTATTCTTTTCTGGTTGGGTTCGTTGGTTGTACCTCTTCCTTGGCGTTTTGCTATGTGGACGATGGGTTTAATTATAGATTTTGCTACTCCTTTAAGCGCAGGAAATCGAGTTGCGAAAATTCCTCCCGACATGGCACATACCACCGAAAGAATTGGACTATTTACAATTATTGTTTTGGGCGAATCGATTGTTGCAGTTGTCGGCGGAGTTTCTGAAATAAATTGGACTCCTATGTCGATTGCGATCGCTCTTTTGGGTTTGTCGATCGCTTTTAGTTTTTGGTGGATGTATTTTGATACCGTAGATGAATCTCCTTTAACTGCCATGAGACAGGGCAAAATGGGTGTGGCTCTTGCTTGGCTCTATTCTCACCTTCCTCTCACAATTGGTTTGACTGCTACGGGTGTCGGGGTAGAAAAAATGATTCGGGGTTTAACTGAAGACAACAATAGCAGCGAGAAAATTTTATTTTGTTTGGCAGTAGGTTTGTGTATGCTAATTCTCTCCAATCTTCATTGGAATAGCTGTCAACTCGGACAAACCAAATGCAAGCGCATTCTAACTTTTTATCGCCTTGGTGCGGGAATTTTCATTCTGGCTTTAGCTTTGGCTAGCAATGTCCTATCTTCTCTACTAATTATTACTTTAGTCGCGATCGCCTGTACGGTACAGATTGTTCTAGATATTTTTAATACTTGCAATTAG
>NZ_JBZNBU010000417.1:0-1099 GCF_058530065.1 Waterburya sp.
AAACATGGCTTTTGCATTACTTTGTAAGGGCGATCTCGAATATTTTTCCTATGTGGTAATAGCTGGTTGAATCTTATCTATTTGCTCTGCTTCTTTTTGTAAAACCCGATAAATATCATTTGCTCTTTGTAAGTTAAGCCAGAAATCGGGAGTCGTATTGAAATACTTAGCTAATCTCAAAGCAGTACTAGTAGTAATTCCTCTTTTATCGTTAATCAATTCGTTAACTCTTTGGTAACTAACTCCAATTCCATCAGCCAACTGTTGTTGAGTTAATCCCATCGGTTCGAGAAATTCTTCCCTTAACATTTCTCCTGGACTAGTTGGCGGTCTATTTGTAGGTATATTAACCATAATTTTTTTAGTGATAATCAACAATTTCTACATTTTCTACATTATTATCAGACCAAACAAAGCAAATTCTATATTGGTTATTAATGCGAATACTGTGTTGTCCTTTTCTATCGCCTTTTAATGCTTCTAATTTATTTTTAGGAGGAGAACGTAGATCGTTTAAGCTCGCTGCAAAATCTAATTGGTCGAGTTTTCTTCTGGCAACTTTCCATAAATTTTGCGGACAAGTCTGACGTGCAGATTTTGTATCTTCTCCGTTGAAAATATCTTTAGTACCTCTGTCTTTAAAACTGGCTATCATTTTAACACGGTAGTCGTGATATCAATGGTAGCCGATCGCAACTAGAATTTTGTTAGGGCGACCTTATCACCTTATATCTATATATCTTTACCCGCACTAATATTCCCCATTATTCGCTATCTTTTTAAAAGGGTAAAACTCCTTCATCCTCGTTCCTCTTTCCTTCATCCTCAAAATATGGCTTTTGCATCAGTAGTTAGGGCGATCGCAAGTTCGCCGTTGACCAAAGAACTAATTAACAAACAAAATAACGGACAGTCTTTATTACTCAACGGTATTCCCCGTCTGCCGAAGGGTATAGTTAGTTCTGGTATTGCAAAGGCACAGGATAAGAATTTGTTGGTGGTATGTCCTACTCTTGAAGAGGCGGGGCGTTGGGCTGCCCAGTTGGAGGCGATGGGCTGGCAGACGGTTAATTTTTATCCCACCTCGGAAGCTACCCCC
>NZ_JBZNBU010000418.1:0-2902 GCF_058530065.1 Waterburya sp.
CAGATAAAGGCTGAGTGCCGGTTTGACATCTTGCCTCATTTGAGGGTGATTGAGGTCGATCTCAACATTCCTAATCAGGGGTGAATTTTCGACCAAAATCTCAGTTAAGGTCTGAGTAACAGCAGTAATCATCTGAATTTCCAAGATGGAGATGATATTTTGGTTAAGCATTGCTCGATCGGACTATGAGAGAGCTAGTTGAATATTTTTTAGCTTGACTTAGAAAAAGTATTTCAGGGCTAAAATCAAGATCGGATCTGCAATGCTTTTAGCTTTAGCTTAAAAAGAATCTATCGCCTCTGTCATTAGACTTTAGTCTATGTTTAGAGAATTTCTACTTGAAAAATTATTTTATGCTCTCTGCCAAATTCCAGGCGATCGCCTGGATTGATGGGATACGGCTGTTGGGGGGTTAGGGATTGACCATTCTTAATAGTCCCGTTGACACTGTTATTATCGGCAATAGTAAAGCTGTTGCGGTTATCATCCCACATGACATAGGCGTGAAGATGAGAAATTCTTTCCGCAAAAGGAAGCTCGCTCAGATCTTTGACCGAGATATCCCTAGGAATCCCCTCCTGACGACCTAAATAGATCTTATTGATGGCACTATAACGGTCTATGGTAAAAGCTCGACCAGAATTGGCGTGAACCAATTTTAGACTGAGGTTAACGGGTTCGACAACGGTACGAGTCAGTGGTTTTTCTGGCTCTATTATGGGTGATGGAGTAAAGGGTTCTGGTTCTGGTGGTGGTGGAATGTATGGCTGGCGATCGTTAGCCTTGGTTGATTCTGAGTTTAGCGGTTCGCCACAGTAAGGACAACAATCACCTTCAGGAACTGTCCTTTCAAAATAGTCACATTCGGGATTCATACATTTAACTATAGCCATTTTTAGTTCTTGGTTCTTAGTTTTTAGTTTTT
The DNA here is from genome assembly GCF_058530065.1 of Waterburya sp. NCBI lineage: Bacteria > Bacillati > Cyanobacteriota > Cyanophyceae > Pleurocapsales > Pleurocapsaceae > Waterburya > Waterburya sp. Next base: position 926 of record NZ_JBZNBU010000418.1, read on the forward strand.
AGTAGTAATTAATAAATAGAAAATACTGGCTGGTTTATCTTTCGCAGTCTCTTTCATTTAATGTTAGGGGAATGAGTTTTTTGTGAGATAAGTGACACTGAAATTCTTGGGTTTTAAAAATTTCGGTAATTTTTGACCCAAATTCTAAGTTTTGATTGGTATTGTTGTTGAGATAAAGCAGGTTTAAGGAAAAAGCAAGGGGATATCGACGATCGCGAAATACACTTTGATTGAGTTGATAGGCGTGCTTATCTTGGCAACTTAAATCTTGAAAAAGATCGATTCCTTGCTTACTTTGTTGGTTAACCAGCATCGGAAAATAGTTTAGGTTATCTCGGACGACGGCAAGGGGATAAACATTACATTGTTTGTAAACAATCTCTGGAAAATCAAATCCAATTCCTCCTATTCTCGTACCATCTGCTATCTTGCCTTTTAGCCACATTTCTCTAATTTCTTGGAGAATAGTATAACTCTCTAGTTGTTTGATTTTTCCCACTCTAATAGCTTCTGTAAAAGCTGCAATATCTGCTTCTTCATTTTCAAATAATAACTGTTTAAATAGTTCTTGAGCCTGATTATCTTGAGGCACAAAAGCTTGAATGGGAATTTTGGGAATTTTCGGATTTATTTGATGCCAATAACTAACCTTGGCAGTGTAAATATCTTTTAACTGTTGGAGAGTAATTTTTTGGTTTAAATAGTCCCCTAATTGCTGACAATTTTTACCACAATCGAGAAAGGGAACGTAGACCAATAGTCCGTCATAAGCAATGATATTATTAATTACTTGTTCGCGATCGTCTCGCAAAAATTTTTTTCGATACCGATCGGGAGTAAAATTCATAACGGCAAATTTTAGCTTGCGAGTATCAAGACTATTAATTAGTTGTTCGCGATCGCTATATGATTTTAGCTTGAGATTGACATTTTTTTCTTGGCTCAAAATTTCGGTAAAACTATCAATCTGAGAATTAATTTTATAGGCTTCAAGGTAAGTCGGTGCGATCTGAAAAATAGACTTTAGTTTTGACGATTCCTCCACACCATAACTAAAGTTGCCCGTAGGCACATTACTAATATCTTCAATACAACAATCTTCTGAAATTGTTTTGACACTATCGAAAGGAGGATCGTTTTCATTAATTATTTTTTCCAACAAAAATCCACCAACAAAAACCATAATTGCTGCGAAAATTATCCAAGGAAGCCAGTTAAAAGTTTTGGGGTTTAAACTCGATTTGTCAGTAGTAATTGCCGAAGAAAAGTCCCGTTTTGTTTGCTCAAACATTAGTTGACGCAATTCTTTTCTTGCTATAGCAGCATCGTTAAAATGATTATTTAAACCGAGAAGTTGCAGCAAAAAACTCTTGAGTTGAGGTGAAATTCCTTGCCAATTAATTTTGTTGCGCGGATCGAGGGGATAACTAGCTTGGGCGACAATTTCTGTGGAGGCTAGGAGATAAAAGCCAATGTTCCCTAATGCTACTAGATCGTCAGCAATTCTTTTAGGAGATACTTGCGAAATAGTGGGATCGAATAAATCTGACCAACAAGATAAATCCCATAAATAGACTAAAAATCCTACTTTCGTTTGAGCGATTAGCAGATTATCCAAACTGAGATTACCGTGAATTAGTCCTTGTTTAATTTCTCCTGAAGTAAATCTCCATTTTTGAGAGTGCAAAAACTCTAAGCTTTGTAATACTTGGTCTAGTAATTGAATTACTGTCTCTTCATCCATTCTTCCTTGTTGCACCAAGTAAGTTTTGAGACTGGGTAAAGTTGCTAAATTACCTGGTGCAATTAGATAACAACGATCGCCTTTGCCGATGGCTTCTGTGGGAATAATCAAGCGGAAATCTGAAGAGATGGCTTCTGCGACTTGAAAATTGGCTACTCTAGTAAAGATTTCTGCAATCTGTTGGCGAGTTTCTCTGGAAGGAAAACAGCGACGGGGTAACAGGTATTCTTTAA
>NZ_JBZNBU010000419.1:0-1179 GCF_058530065.1 Waterburya sp.
GCGATCGCATCTTTACGAGATAAGAAATAGCCAAAATGCCTTTAGAAGATTTAAAAAAGGCTGTTAAAAGCGTTAGCGTTTATGGCCGTGTCATGCCAGAACACAAGCTACAAATCGTCAAGACTTTCTAGCGACAGGACAAATTCATAAGGAGAAAGCGAATACGCAAATACATCTTAGAAAAAACCAAAAATCGGGATGAGTAGGTTAAAATCGTGACAGATTTTTCTGAATTAGCTTGGACTTGGATAGTATTTAAAAAATATAAAGTGAGACTAATTAGCAGCCTGGGCGCAAAGGCGATCGCTCGCTGCGAAGAATCACCCAATCTTCTTGAGCAAACTTAAATTCTGTTTTAGTAATTATGTTTTGTTCTAACAGCCACTTCAGCCTGATGGTTTGTCTTTCAAAATCGCGATCGCGGTTGATATAGAAATATTTTTCTCTCAGGTATCGTTTACGATACAACCAAAGCTGGGTCAAAAATTTATCTAAAGCTTGGCGGTTGGGGCGATCTCGAAGAAAGACAATTTTTCGGCGATCGCTTGTCTCGATGATTATATAGTTTTGTTGCCGATATCGATATAAAACCGCTAATAAAATACCTGCTACTAGAGGAAAGAGCGCGTAGTAAAATCCTTTTTGAAGTGATAAGCTTTGTAAAAAAATACATACAGCAAAGGAAATTGTTGCTACAGCGAGCGACAGCAGCCTACTATTTTGGTGACTGCTAATATAAGCCTCATTTGCCAGGGTTTCATAGGAAATATATTGTTCTCGCTCTACCTTTAAATTTTTATAACAAAGTTTTAGCTTGTCAGGTAATAGCAAGAAGCTTCTTTTTTCCCATAGCTTATTCTGCTGTAATTCCATTATGTTTAATTCTCAATCCCATTCTAAAATTTATCAGTAGATGGGATCGCTGGAATATTTTTAAGCTTGATTTTAAAATAATCGTTTCAATACTATACAAAAAACCATTAAATTAAGTTAAGTTATGTTATAAAGAAAAACTAACTGTAGCTAAGAATTATTAATACATTGGTTTATTAATGGACAATAGAGAATTGTTCATTGTCAATTTTTGAATGCTCGATAAAACTATGAAGAAATAATATTATCTAATATTCTAGAGTTAATTCAATTGGTAGGGGACTCAAGATTCCTCTAGCTTAGAGC
>NZ_JBZNBU010000420.1:0-1199 GCF_058530065.1 Waterburya sp.
CAAATAGAAGATGCAGAAGACATCTTTCAAGGAAAATTCCCTTGCATTGTCTTGGTAGATCGTAAAGAAGATGCACTGTCGTACATCTCTTCCAAAGCTGGTAAATGGTTAATTTTATTTCCAGAAAGTCCCCATGTAGACACCACAAATTTTGCACAAAACAGAATACGTTTGGTAAAAAGACAAGAATGGATTACCCAAGAAACATATTTGCTAGCAGAACATAGTGATGGTCGCAATACTACCCAATTAATCCATAATTTGCGCCCCCAACACGTTATTTTAGTTCATGGTTTGGCAAATTATCTCCTAGAATTAGCTAGTTTAGAAGAATTGTGTAATCGCTATCAAATCCACTCTCCTAGTAATGATAAACTATTAGAATTGCCAATCGGCGATCGCTTTATTCAACCCAAAAACCCTACTCCCACTCACTACGAAGGAGAAATCAACGAAGGTAATTCTTACATTAGAATTACTTTTCCCGATAGTTTAAATAACGATCCTCGTTGGAATAAATTTGCCGATACAGGAATTGTAGAAGCCCGTTGGCAAGGAGATGAGCTAACTTTAAGGGGTATACCACAAAGAGAATTACTCTACTCCAATCAAGACCCCACCATAGCAGAGGATTTAGATTGTTGCCAAACCTGCCGTCATTATCGCAGTCAAAGATGCTGGAATCAAGGCTCTCCCCTCTATGGTTTTAAGGTAATTCCTGAAGGTTATTGTCCCGTTTTTGAACCAAAAGAATAAGCTTTGTTGTTGTTTTAGTACTTTCTTAATAGTTATTTTGTTTTAAGTGAAAGGTCTGAAGCATAGTAAAAAATCTATCGATAGATTTTAGTCAATAATTAATTAGTTCGTATTTAACAATAACTTTGATAATATTTTTAAAATCAACTTTACATTTCTGAATCGTAAATATTTCTTGAAAAAAATCTAATTAAATACAGAATAAAATTCTCGAAAAATTATCTAATTTCAGTTAAAGTTTTTCTAGAATAAGTTTAGGCAATCGATGTTTTTGTATTGTTAAAGACATCTTAGAAAAAGCGATCGCGCAGTACCTTGCTTCATGAGATCGCCAAGCACGATAAATTTCTAGACAAGCCCGAAAATACGTAATCTTTAAATACTACATCTTGATGTGGGGAAAGTAAGAAATAAACATGAATATATGTGAGAACGACCAAACC
>NZ_JBZNBU010000421.1:0-2738 GCF_058530065.1 Waterburya sp.
AAAGAGATAGAAATAACTCGCGATCGCTTTACGATTAATTGCCCCGTTAACGGTCAAGATTTTGAAATCAGTGTGAAAGTTTTTCGCTAGTATTTTTTCAAAGTAACTAAATTAAACCCATGAAATTTGAATCCAATCAATCTCGTCAAATAAACCGTACTGTTTGCATTGGCTTAGGTGGTACTGGTAGAGATATTTTGATGCGAATTCGCCGTTTAATTGTCGAACGCTATGGCGATTTTAAACAACTACCGATAATTAGTTTCGTGCATATTGATACAGATAAGGGAGCGAGTAATACGACGGGCTTGAGAACGGGAAATAACTATCATGGTGTCGATTTGCGTTTTACCGATGCGGAAAAAGTTGCTGCAACCATGACGCGATATGAAGTAGATAATATGGTGAAGGAATTATCAAAAAATGTCAGTAATTATGATGGCTCGCCAGGAGTATATAGTAATATTTCTAGTTGGTTTCCGCCTCAGTTACTAGAAAATTTAAAAGCGATCGATGAAGGGGCGCAAGCGATTCGACCTGTAGGCAGATTAGCATTTTTTCATAATTACCGAAAAATCAAAACCGCGATTGAATCAGCAGAACAAAGAACGCGGGGACATAATGCTTTTATGCTGCGTAATAATTGGCAAGTAGATAATAAGTTAAATGTTTTTGTAGTCGGTTCTTTGTGTGGTGGTACTGGAAGCGGCATATTTTTAGATATTGCCTATTGTTTGCGTCAGATGTATGACGATAACGACGCACAAACTGTAGGTTATTTTGTGATGAGTCCTCAGCTTTATGGTGCTACTTCCGATCAATATGCAAATACTTATGCAGCATTAAAAGAATTAAATTATTATGCTAGTTCGGGAACGGTATTTCAGGCGAAGTATGACCTACAAAATTTAGAATTTGTTGATGAATCGCGCCCGCCTTTTGAATATGTTTATTTGGTTTCCGATCGCACTAAAAGTGATTACAAAATTTCTGACAAGAGCAAACTATGTAATGTGATTGCTCATAAGATTACTTTAGATTTTGCTGGGGAATTAGCACCTTTTCTTAGTGCCAATCGAGACAACTATCTTAAACTGACCATCAAAAATGACGAACACCCTAGACCAAATACCCAACGTTATTTAACCTTTGGTTTGGCAGAAATATATTTCCCCCGCGATATTGCCGTACAAGTGTCTCTCAATCGGATAAAAATAAAATTGCTAGACTTTTGGTTACAGGGAGAAGGACAAAATGCCGATCCGAATAATTTATTAGCTAGCTTTTTAGATCGCTGGTACGATCGCGATGGTAAAGATAATGGATTTGTCGATAAATTACAACAGGCGACTACTGACGGTAGCAAGACTTTTAGTAATGCTTTGAGTAGTTGGAAAAATCGATTAGAAAATGATATTGCCGAGATTCAAAACCGCGATGAAAGACAAGATGTTGTCGCCCAATTAGGTAGGGAAATTCGCAGCGAGTTTCGTAAAGTACAGCCAGGAGAAACGGAAAATAGTAGAGGAATGTGGCTGACTAGTTTGCAGGAACAAAGAAAGCATCTGACTGCCAAATATATTAAAGATATCGATACTTATTTAGGGCAATTACTCAACCCTAGTAATTTAGATTTTTCTCTGGCTAACACTCGTATTTGGTTGGAAGCTTTAACTACGGAGTTAAATAAATCTTACCGAGAATTAGAAGATCGCATTAATAGTATGAAATCGATTCATTCTTTGGAGGTAATCGAGAGAAAATGGAAAGATGCTCAACAAACTATAGAAGATATTGAAACCAAGAAAAGTCTATTCCCTAGAAATAAACAAAAAACAGGTCAAGTTCAAGATGAAGCTAAAAGAATAGTCGGGCAAATTAGCAAGCTGATTAAAGAAAACTACGAATCATCTTTATTTCGCGAAGCATTAATTATAGTCAAAGCATTGAAAAGTCACGTCACAGAACTAACTACTAAAGCTAGTGCTTTTGGCAATATTTTAAATAATGTCAAACAGCAATATGAAAAAAATGAAGAAGATCTTAAACTATTAGATGTGGATGATATGAGTGGCGAAGCTATTTTTGCCGATGCCGATACTAATACTTGTTATAAAGATCTGTTACCCGATCGCGATCGCATCTCTCAGTTAGCTTTAGTCAGTGGTAAAATTACCGAAAAAATTGGTCTAGGAGAGTCTTTAAGTAGTTGTTTGGAACGCAATATTATCGATGAGCAAAATCTTCAAACAGAAGTAAATTTAGTAGTAGATAAAATCTTTGGTGCGCGTAGTAGTTCTACAGTACAGTCGGCAGTAAAACGCTTTTTAGAAAGTTATCCCGTAAGCGATCGCGCAGTGCGTTTGGAGCAAATTATTAGAGAATCTGAACCTCTTTTAGCATTGAATACTAAAGATCCTTATTTTCGTGATGATCTAGAAAAGACTAAAAAAATTATCGGTTTTAAGGATACCGATAAGCCAGAAATAACCCAATTTAAGAATATTTTAGATAAAGATTTAGGAGTTTTAGATACTAGCAATCTTAGACCAATTCAAGCTGAAGCGGAAATTATTTTTGTTAATGAATATGGTGCTTTTCCCCTCAGACTAATTCAAAGCTTACCTAAGATGAGAGAACACTATCAACGCCATCAAAGTTACGATAGTTTCTTACATAACAATTATCAAATTGACTTTATCGACATTATTCCTCCCGACGGTTGGGAAATAAAAAGA
>NZ_JBZNBU010000422.1:0-3058 GCF_058530065.1 Waterburya sp.
CAAAAAAAAACAACTACACTAAAAGTTAAGATAGCAGCTAAAATATTGCTACTAGTTAAGGAAGAAATAAACATTCCTATGGATAGTAATGCTATTACCATCATAATTAAACCCAAATTAGCTATGATTGGTAAATTAGCTGATAGGGGTGGATTAGCAGCACTAAAAGCGATCGCTTCCATAAAAAACGAAGGTAAAACTATAAAAATATATAATATAGTAACTGCAATTAACTTACCCAAAGCTATAACCCAATTACTAATAGGAGATGTTGCTAATAGTTCTATAGTACCTTGCTTTTTTTCTTCTGTTTAAAGTCCCATAGAAAGGATGGGAACTATTAATAGAGATAATGTACCTAAAATCGCTAAATAAGAATTAAGAAACTCAGCAGCTACATCAATAGAACCAATATCAATTCCCATTTGCTCTCTTAAGGCAATTTGTTGCATGATTCCTCGATCGCCAATTAAGATTTCTACTAAAAAGAAACCAGAAATAAACCAAAACATAGCTGCGATCGCATAAGCCAAGGGAAAAGCAAAATAGCTTTGTAGTTCCTTTTGGACAATAGCAATAATTTTACTAAAAAACATTAATTATTAATTGACAAAGACTCTTCTGTAGTTAGTTCCAAAAAAATATCTTCCAAACTAGGACGAGTGCGACGTAGTTCGTGTAATTCTAAACCGCGATCAACGATTATCTTGGCAATATCTTTTCCTAATTCTGTCATAGACTCGCAAGTAATTTTGAGCAAGTTACGTTGTGCATGATTAACGATCGAACTATCTTCCACAACTATTTGAGTCACTCCAGGTATCTTAGATAATAAAGGTGTAACTAGTTTCAAGTCTCCCGATAGTTCTACTTCATAACCAGAACTAGTTGCTAATTGAGCTTGTAAATCTTGAGGAGTATTGGTAGTAACCACTTTGCCGCGATTGACGATTGTAACGCGATCGCATATCGTGCTAGCTTCGGGCAAAATATGAGTAGAAAGAATAATTGTGCGATCTCCTGCCAAACTCTTAATTAAATTCCTGACTTCAATAATTTGTCTGGGGTCTAATCCTGCGGTGGGTTCGTCTAAAATAATTACAGGAGGTTCGTGAACGATCGCTTGAGCTATACCTACTCTTTGTCGATAGCCCTTGGAAAGTTTGCGAATAACAGTGTTCTCGCGATCAACTAACTGGCAGCGTACCATTGCATTATATACTTGACGACGGCGATCGCCCGCCCGAACGCCCTTAATTTTTGCAACAAAATATAAATACTGCTTGACAGACATATCGGGATATAAAGGCGGTATTTCGGGTAAATATCCAATGCGACGACGTACCTGCATCGAATGACGATGAACGTCATAGCCAGCTACTTTAGCCGTTCCTGCTGTTGCAGGTAGATATCCTGCCAAGATCCTCATCGTGGTGGTTTTTCCTGCCCCATTTGGCCCCAAAAAGCCAATTACTTCCCCCTCATTAACTGAGAAATGAATGTCTTCAATTGCCACTGTCGCCCCATAAACTTTACTCAAGTGTTCTACTTCAATGGTTTTTAGAGACATCAATTAATTAGAACGATTATACCTATTCACTCTGACAGTTACTAGCAGACACAGAACCAGTATTATTGCCAGTGTATTCGCCAGTTCTCATGATACCCAAACCCAAAGAGATTACAAAACATTTCTGAGTATTAGTCAGATTGGAAGACAAAACAATAGTACCCATTTTGGTCGTGCTGCCTTTATAAGAAAACGAAATATTGGGTGTCGAACCAGATAAATTAGTCCTCACAATTACGTTTTCATCAATTGTTCTTTCTTTTAACAGACATCCTGTATCTGTGGCATTAATCAAGTTAGTATTGGGGTCAATATTAATGCGACAAGTTTTGCCATTACGCATCGACAATCTTTGAGTTTCTCTGATTGCACCCAACAATTCTTCTAAGGCAGTATCGACTCTAACTTTGTTTAATAAACCTATAAAACTCGGTGATGCGATCGCAGCTATAATTCCGATAATCACCAAAGCACTTAGTAATTCTATTAAAGTAAAGCCAAGTTCTTTCGGTTTTGAAATGTTGTTAAACATCAAATTAAAAGTTAATCAGTAATATCAGGATCGCAATCTAAATCACCATCAGCATCAACATCAACATAATCCCCTGTTAAAATATTTCCTAATGTTCCTGATATTTGCAAACATTTCTTTTGATTAACGTTAGGATGAGATACCAAAATAATTCCATTAGCTCCATTAATAACCCCATCAATGTTTGCATCATTGGTAGTGTTTCCTTTTCCTGTAAATAAAATATAAACAGGATCGCCAGAATCAATTTCTTCTACTGTAGCTCCGTCGTCGAATTCTAAAATAACTTCCCGTTCGAGTTCTCTAAGATTCAAAAGACAACCATTAGAATCAATATCATTACCGCCAATTGTTGTATCTGATGGTGCAACGTCAGCAATGGCATATTGTTCGCCATCAACCACCCTAGAACTCAAACTAATAATACAAGTTCTTCCTCGTCTGACTGCTAGTTTTTGGGCTTCTTTAACAGCACCTTCAATTTGCCCAATGCCATCTTTAACGCGAGTATTGTTGAACATACCTAATAAATTGGGGGCAGCAATACTTGCTATTACTCCTACAATTACCAATGCAGCAAGCATTTCAACGAGAGTAAAACCCTCATGATATTTTTTACGGACAGCGTAAAGCAGCATCAGGTATTACCTCCACATAACGGTTTGCAATGACATCTCCTATAAGTGTGTCTGAATTATTTATTTCTTGAACTTGATAGTTAATTTTTAATGTTCGATGAGGTGCATTAGAACTACCATTGCTAACATGATTTCTAGTCAATACTATTCTTTTCCCTTCTCCCGAACTTAATAAAGAAGTAGCATCAGCATGAGTATTTGCTGGTCTACGACTGGCATCATCCATGTCGTCCCAAAGAGCATCAGCATAACCATCAGCATAGTTAGCAGCATTACAGTTACCTGTACTTGCAGCAAGAACACTAGCGCGATCGCTCA
>NZ_JBZNBU010000423.1:0-4713 GCF_058530065.1 Waterburya sp.
CTTGGTATTGCAAAAATTTTCCTGGCGCAGCTGAATTAAGAGATCGTTTATCTCAGATAGAGAACGTTCGAGAAGGACATAAAATTTTAGATATCGCTCTAGCTAAGGTGGTAAAGGAAGTTAAACACTAGCAATTAAATTTGCCAAAGTATCTAACATTTCTTGTTCGTTGAACGGTTTGTGGAAATATGCCGATGCCCCTAACTTCATGGCTAGTTTGCGGTGCTTATCATTACTGCGAGAAGTCAGCATAGCAATGGGGATATGCTCTAAACTGGGTTCTGCTTTGACTTCTGTCAGTACTCCATAACCATCTAAGCGAGGCATTTCTACGTCACAAATCATGGCTTGCACCTGTAAACCTGCCATCAGTCGATCTACTGCATCTTGACCGTCTTTGGCTTCTTCTACTTGATAGCCATTACGTTCTAAGATTCCTGCTAGATAACGTCGGACGTTCACCGAATCATCGATAATTAGAACGGTAGAGTTTTCCAACTTGGAGGGGAAAACAAAGCTAGAAGAATTATTTTCTTCAGGGATTTCTGTCAGGGTAGAGAAAGAAGCACGCTGTTGCTTGGCAATACCTTTACTCAAGGCAACGGGTTCGATTAACGGAATAACTCGACCATCCCCCAGCACTGTAGAACCATTAAAACCAGAGAAAAGCGGGATAGAAGTTTTGACCGTTCTAATAGCTACTTCTTGCTCGTTCCAATATTTCTCTAGATAAATTCCTTGCAGTTGAGCATTATCTTCAAAAATCAAGACAGTTGGGGTAGCAATTTTAGGATTGCCTTCCATTTCAAAGGATTTATGAGGACGTTGAAATTTGAGATATTTATCCAAATGTAATAGAGGGATAGATCGATCGCCCCAAATCATTTGCTCTTTTCCTTCTTGTTCGAGAACTAGTTCCCGATCGTAACTGACAATCTCTTTGATACTGTTAACGGGTATGGCAAAAACTAGCCCCACAGCTTCCACAATTACAACTCTCAATACCAATAAAGATAGAGGAACAGAAATTGTGAAAGTAGTTCCTTTGCCTAATTCGGTTTGAACTTGAATATCACCGCGAATTTGTTCCAAATTAGAACGAACTACATCCATCCCGACACCACGCCCCGATAGTTCGGTAACTCGCTCGGCAGTACTAAATCCAGGTTCAAAAATAGCATCCAAAACATCAGCTTCGGAAATTTCATTGACCTGAGTTTGAGAAAATCCCAACTTCATCAAGCGATCGCGAATTTTGGCGGAATTAATACCACCTCCATCGTCAGTAATGGTGACGATGGTACGGTTACCTTGTTGTCTGGCACTAAGAACAATTGTACCCTCGGCTGATTTACCCGCCTGCAAACGAGTTTCTCGATCCTCTAAACCATGATCGAAAGCATTACGCAAAAGATGAGTAAGAGGATCGCCTAAAGATTCAAAAGCTTGGCGATCGATATAGGTGGTTTTACCTTCGATAACCAAGTTGGCTTGTTTATTATGTCGCGAAGATAAATCCCGAATTAGTCGCGGAAAACGGGCTACCAACTCGCCAAAAGGACGCATTTGCGATCGCGTCACGTTCTGTTGCAGATCTTGGGTGGTATAACTAAAGTTACGAATTACTTGACCCATTTCTCGAATACCCAGGTCAATATCTGCGGTTACCTCTTGTAATTGAACGATAGTTTCCATTTGCTCTTGAGATAAGAGGTGTAAATCGCTATAGCGATCCATTTCTAAAGCATCAAATTTTTCACTATCAGCATCCCCTGTAGAACTAGATACCGCTGACCAAGCTCCATTAACGGCAACTGCTTCCGATTGAGTTGCGGGAATCATCCCCTCCAAAGATGCCCAATCATAAAGCTTACGCAGTCGATTGCTCGACTGTTCCAGACGGCGCATTCTATCTCTAGTTAGGGTGACATAGTTTTGCAGTTGATTGAGACGCAAAATTGCAGCATTACGTTCTAAAATCAATTTACTAGAAAGGTTATTCAGATTTTCTAGTCTTTCTGCAGGGACTCGCACCATTCTGGTCGATTCTTTGGCTGATGGAGATGCAATCGCCACTTCTGGTGGGGCACTTTCTTCGACTGGAGATGGGATTGGAGCATCTGATTCAATCGGATCGACTTCTATTTCGCTAAAGGCGTTGTTAAGTTCCGATAGTTCTGCTGGATCGAGAGTTAATTCATCTAGATCGATCGCTGCGGCAGATGTTTCGGGAGTATCTATAGAATTAAATGCTTCGTTTAACTCGGATAATTCCCCCGAATCTGGGGCAAACTCGTCGAGATTTATTGCCTCGGCAGGGGATGGGTTTTCTCCAGCAAGGGCATCAAAATTATCGGGGGAAAGGAAAGCAGCATCTAGTTGGGATACCTCTTCTGCACTGGGAGTCAGTTCGTCTAAATCCATTCCTTCTGCTGGCAGATCGGAGGCTAATTCTTGAGCCGCAAAGTTTTGAATTTCGGTTAATTCTTCTGCATTTAATAAATCCCTAATGTTCGGGCTAGAGATATTTGGCGAACCAGTTGGGTTCGGACTAGCACCACTAATACTAGTGGGTAACTTATCAAGTCTACCAACCAATACTAGGGCATGGGATCGCTCCCAAAGTTTAAAAGCTTCTCTAGCCAATTCTCGAACATTTTCTAAAGATACTTGCTCTAGTTCTGCTAAAACAGACTGACAAAGACTGACAAATGCCTCGATCTGACTCATTTGACCGAATTCAGCCAGTTGTTCTGCTTGAATACCTAGCTCTTGTTTAAGATTGGCTGGCTCTAGTTCCTCTATTTGAGACTCAAAAGCGGTCAAGCAATCTTCTACACCACTTTGGAAAATCAAGCTGGAAACATCAACTTGTTCTTCTTCTGCTAGTAGAAGATCTTCATCCTCTTGTTTGAGATCTCCCAGCCTAGAGCGCAAACGCTCGAAAACAGGATCGCTATGATTGGCGAACCAAGTTTCATCTATTTCGACTTGTTCTCGGTGAAGATCTCTAGCTTCCCTGAGACAGTCAACCCCTTTTAAGAGCAAAGTCGTGATTTCGCGATCGACTAAACTGTCGTCTTTGCGTACTCGCAAAATTTTCAGAAAGTCTTCTAGACGATGAGCTATTTTACTCAAAGGTTCAAAACGCATCATGGCAGCACCACCTTTTAAAGAGTGAGCGGCACGCATGGCAGAGTCTAATAAACTTGGCTCTGCCCCTTGAGTATCCAAGTCCATTAAAAGGGATTCTAAACTATTAAAATAGTCCTCTGCTTCTTCTAAAAAGTCGAGTCTTACCTGAAAATCCGTATCCATTATTAGTGGTTGTTGGTTAGTGGTTAGTTTTTAGTTCTCAGCGATCGATGGTTTACACCGCTTCTGCTTCTTCGGCTTCGTTGACTTTAAATTGGGCTACTGATTCTTGTAGTTGTGTCAAAATACTTGTGGTATTTTCAATTGCTTGAGCCACCTGACTCGAAGACTCAGAACGTTCTTGAGAGCTTTTACTATTGAGCATCATGACTTCAGTAACAGCCTGAGAAGTTTGTGCCTGGGAGATCGTAGCTTCAGAAATAGATTTCATCAGCTTGTCAATTTCTTGAGACTTAGTTAATACCGCACTCAAACTAATTTTGGTTTGTTCTACCAAACGAGTACTATCGACCACCTGACTAGTACCTGTTTCCATAGCTGCCACAACTTCTTGGGTTTCCTGTTGAATCCCCGTAATCAGCAAGGCGATTTCTTTGGTGGCAGTGGCAGATTGTTCTGCTAGAGCACCCACTTGTTCCGCAACCGCCGTGAAACCTTGACCTAGTTCTCCCGCACGGGCAGCCTCTACCGAAGCGTTAATGGCGAGTAAGTTGGTTTTAAGAGCGATTTCATCAATTAGGGCAACTACCTGAGAAATTTGTTGTGCCGATTCCCCTAGACGTTTAATTTTCTTCGCCGTATCGCCAATGGTAGATCGCAAGCCTTGAATACTATCTACCGTGCGATCCATGACTGTATTTCCTTCTTGCGCGCTGACATAAGCATCGTTGGAGATCGTAGCAGTTTTTTCGGCGTTAGTTGCCACATCTTTAATTGAGGTAGACATCTGCTCTACGGATGATAGAGTTGCTTGAATTTGTTCTGCCTCTACTGCTGCTTGTTCGGCAATTTCCCTTACCGAACCTTGGTTTTCTTTTAGGGAAGAACCTACTTCCCCTGCAGAATCTTTTACTTGGAGGGCAATATCTCGCAAGTTTTCTACAATCGCGTTAAATAAATCGGCGATGATACCTACATCCCCTTCTGATAGGCTCGCGCGAACGGTAAGATCTCCTTCTGCTGCTGGCTCTAGGGCTTCCATCAACCCAACTACCGCTTGCTCTAGTTCTTCCCTTTGTTGCTTTTGTTCCGCAGCACTTTGTTCTAGAGACTTGTTGAGTTCGTTCAGAGATGCTTGGTTTTGTTTCTGTTGAATAATCGATTGTCTTTGAGAATAAACTGCATATCCTGCCAAGCCAAAAATAACCCCCAAAATACTCAACCACAACCATAAATAGTTGAGGATCAAATCTTCTAGGGTCAGTTGCTTCAATCCATCGTAGGGGGGTAAACCCAAGTTGATAAATAGTTCTTCAACGGGTTGATAGCTGAGGGGTACAGTCCAACCCCCAGCTTTGGCGGCTTTGGCAGCAGGACTGTCTACAGAAAGATCTAGTA
>NZ_JBZNBU010000424.1:0-5576 GCF_058530065.1 Waterburya sp.
ATATGATGGAAATTACTATTCTGCAATGCTAGAAGCAGATCGCTTCTATAAACAAGGGGATCTACAAAAAGCCAAATTAATTCAGCAACAAGTTAAGCCAAAATTTACTCAACCCGAACCCATTCCTGTTGCCCAAAACGATTTAGCAAAATTACCTTCCTCAGCTAAACAATATTGGGATGCTGCCACTCAAGCGATCGAAGAAGATCCAGCAAGCAATGAAGAAGTAGATAGCAGAATTTTTCTGCCCCTAGAAAGTTTGGTTCAAGAATATCCTCAATTTGTCCCAGGACATATTTTACTAGCCGATACTTACGATCTTTATGCAGATGAAGATGCTGCTTTAAATACTATTGAATCGGCATCTGAGGTATATTCCAATCGCACTGATATTTTAGACAAAAGAATCGAATTATTACTCGCCTATGGCGAACCTTTAGAAGCCTCGATCGCAGCCAGGGAATATGCTTTTAGCTATCCCGATTCTCCCGAAGCTAATACCTACAAAGCTGCTGCGGATGAATATTTTCAGGAATATCAAAAGAAACTAAAATCTAAAATTACTCGTAACAGTATTTTTGGCGGTATCGGTCAAGCTGCCATTGGCAATGAAGATGAAGGCTTGAGTTTGGGTCAAATGTTGTTACAGGGAGAATCTGCCACTGGCGCAGCAATCTCTGAAGGTTATAAATCTCAAGCTACTATGGTATCCGACGAAACTCAGTTGGCATACTTGCGGGGAATTGGTAACAAGATGGCGCAATTGATGGGGCGCGATGAATTTGAGTATGAATTTAATATCATTAACGATCCTACTCCCAATGCCTTTGCTTTACCTGGAGGTAAAATCTTTTTCCATACAGGAATGCTGCAATTAATGGATTCGGAAGCAGAATTGGCAGGGGTGATGGCTCACGAAGTAGCCCATGCTGTCTTATCTCATGGTTATCAGAAATTAGGAGAAGTTGCTATTGCCGATACGGGGAGAAATCTCTTGTCTGGTTTAACTGGTAACAAGGCAGACAAAATAGTTAATGCTGGCGGAATTTTATTGAATCAAGAATTTAGTCGCAATAAAGAAAAGCAAGCGGATGTTTTGGGCATTAGAGTTTTAGATGCGGCTGGCTATTCTGCCGATGGCTTATATAATGTCATGGCAAAACTAGCTCAACTGCAAGGAAAAGAGAATTTTATCGATTCTTTACTTTCCAGCCATCCCGCATCGACGAAGCGTATGGGATATTTAGAAGACTTGATTCAAACCAAAGGCTATAATCGCTATGGCTATGAAGGGGTAGAAACTTATCGTCGGATTTTTCCTCGGTAATTTAAAATATTGGCAAATATCAGGGAAAATAGAGCAGTAGGGGAATAAAAGGATAGAGGCGATCGTCGATTTTATCTTTAATTCCGCCTACCTACTTATGCATTTCAAACTAGACGGGGTTCAATTTGCTAATTTGGACTTTATTAGTTTACTCGATTGTATTTAGTACACATTTCATCAGCTATTACTCCTGCAATCGTTCCAGGTGCTGCATAATCTTTCTCTCGACCATAATTAGACTGCAAATAATACTCATATGTTCGACAATTTATGGCAAATAAACCTCGCCCGAAGTTTTCATGGTTGACCTTAGCAGAACGGACTTCTCCTTTGATAAAAACCGATTTATCGTCCAGATATATGGGATTATCATCAGATGAGTAACCGACAACATACCATTCTGCTTGTGCTTTGAGAGGAAACAAGAAAAGTAAAAGATTACAGGTGGCGATCGTAGACAAATTTACATACCATTTAGGTGTTTTTTTCATGTCTGGATATTAAAAAAGGAACGGGTTTACTAAACTTATCTGATAAGCATTGAATGTATATTTTATAGTGCTTGTAGTTTATATAAAGTACTTTATAGAAAGTATTTAGTTTTTCTATTGATTTGACTAGTACTATACAATCTATACAGTTTATAGATATCGATCGCCCTAATTATGCAAATTAGAAGAAGAAATCCCAATCCTAAAATTAATACAGGAGAAGTAGAATATCAGTCAGATATTCCTAACTGCGAACCGAAAAATATTTTAGAAAAAATTGTTTGGTACAAAGAAGTTGAAGTAGACAAGATGCGCGATCGCTTGCCTCTGCTAAAATTACGCCAACAGGTACAAGATGTTCCACCTGCCAAAGACTTTTTAGCTGCCCTACGTAACGGTAAAACCAATCCTGCTTTGATTGCCGAAGTTAAGAAAGCTTCTCCTTCCAAAGGAATCATTAAAGAGAATTTTAATCCAGTGGCGATCGCTAAAGCATACGAACGGGGTGGTGCGACTTGCTTATCTGTTTTAACGGACAACAAGTTTTTTCAGGGGGGTTTTGAGAATCTGAGTTTGGTCAGACGAGAAGTAGATTTACCCCTACTGTGCAAAGAATTTATTATATATCCCTATCAAATATATCTAGCTCGCGCTAAAGGTGCGGATGCAGTCTTATTAATCGCTGCTATTTTAGAAGATAAAGACTTAAATTATTTTGTCAAAATTACCAAAGCTTTGGGTATGACTCCCTTAATTGAAGTTCATACTCTAGCAGAAATGGATCGAGTACTGGCGATCGAAGGAATAGAATTAATTGGCATTAACAATCGCAATTTAGAAGATTTTACTGTTAGCCTAGAAACTACCCGCGAGATGCTTGCAGCAAGAAAAGATATTGTAGCAACACGCAATATAGTAATAGTGAGCGAATCTGGATTGCATACTCCAGAAGATCTTAAAATCGTTAAAGATGCGGGAGCAAAAGCAGTTTTAATTGGCGAATCTCTAGTCAAGCAAGAAGATATCGAACAAGCCGTGACTAATCTATTTACTGTTTAACCAATTCTCAGGGATTGTCTCGATCCGATCCCATCGCCACAATTCCTAGCGATCGTCAACTCGCTTATTTCCACAATTATTAATTACTAATTACTAAATTATTAATTATTCAAAATGGTCAAGATTCCACCCCAAAAACAACCTTCATGGAGTCAATCTCAAATTCTGCTCGAAGCACTTGCTTCCTTGAGTTATCGAGATCGCAATTTAGACGATTATCTTCAGGAAATTACTCGTGTAGTAAGCCGTTTATTAGGTGTGGATTGGTCGGTAGTTACTTGTTGCGATCGCCAGCAATATCAAGTAGTTGCTAGCAATATTGAAATACAACTGGAGCAAAACTCCTTTAACCTTCACGGTAGTCTCACTGGTACGGTAGTAGAAACAGGTCAAAGTTTGTGCGTCAGCGATACCGATCGCGATAACCAATATGGAATTGCTCCTCCTGGCTATCGTTCTTATTTGGGCGTACCCTTAAAAGTTCCTACAGGAGAGGTTATTGGTACGGTATGTTGTTTTGATACCAAGCCACAAGACTTTGCACCAGAAGCTTTACGCATTACAGAATTATTTGCCGAAAAAGCCGCAATCGCCATTGACAATTACAATCTCTATCAAAAACAACAAGACTTTAATCAAACTCTAGAAGTAGAAGTAGCCAAACGTACGGCGCAATTACAAGAAGCCCAAGCTAAGTTAATCGAACAAGAAAAACTGGCAGCGATCGGTCAATTTGCCTCGATTATCGTCCACGAAATTCGCAACCCTACTACGACAATTTTGATGGGTTTAACCAGTCTGCAAAAATTAGATCTCGATCGTCGCGATCGAATGCGTCTAACTTTGGCTTTGGAAGAGGGGGAAAGATTAAAGAGCCTTTTACAAGAAATTTTGCTCTATGCCAAACCGCAAATTTTGCAAGCAGAAACGATTGAATTAAATCAATTTATAGCAGATATGACCTTTTCCTTAAGGGAAATGCCCGAAGCCAACCAGCGTAGATTGCAAATAGTCTCAGACAATTCTCAGTTGATGGTTAAAGGCGATCGCAATAAACTCAAACAAGTAATTATTAATCTAATTAGAAATGCTTTTGAGGCGATCAAAGTAGGAGAAACTGTTACTTGTCAATTGTCTTTGAATGACAATCTTAATTGCTGTCATATTAGCGTGATTAACCCAGGAACTCCTATTCCTCCAGAAATTTTACCCAAACTTACAGAACCTTTTGTTTCTAATAAGGCTGGCGGTACTGGTTTGGGATTGGCTATTGTCAAGCAAATCGTTACCAGTCATGGCGGTACTTTATCTATTAAATCCGATCGAGAAACAGGAACTAAAATTAGCTTTACTCTACCTGCATATTCCTAGACTGCTATTACCAAAATGCCTATTGAATTAATTCAACAAAGAATATGGATTTTTGGGATGATTACGAGAAATTTAATTTATCGTCGCGACTCAAAATAATAAAACAGATTGAGAACTACCTTATCGAGATAAGATCGATGGGATAAAGTCATAGACAGTTAAGATAGCTAGTTGCACTGATTCATGCCCACTGAAAAGCACAACCAAACAGAAAGAAAAATCATTACCGATTGTCACAATATCGATAAGTCCAAGCTTTCACCCATGTACCAGCACTATGTAGAGGTGAAAGAACAATATCCCAATGCCCTATTGCTATATCGAGTTGGTGATTTTTTTGAGTGCTTTTTCCAAGATGCAGTGACGATTGCTAGGGAGTTGGAGTTAGTCCAAACCAGCAAGGAAGGAGGCAAGGAATTAGGTAGAGTAGCGATGACGGGAGTACCTCACCACGCTTTAGAACGTTATAGTACTCAGTTGGTAGAAAAAGGTTATGCGGTGGCAATTTGCGATCAGGTAGAAGATGCTAAGATAGCTACGGCTGAAAAACGGATGGTACGTCGGGAAGTGCAGAAGTTACTCACTCCTGGTACTCTAACCGATGATGGTATGTTATCAGCCCGTCAAAACAATTTCTTGGCAGCAATTGTGGTAGCGGGAGATCATTGGGGCTTGGCTTATGCCGACATCTCTACAGGGGAATTTTTTACCACTCAATCGAGCGACTTAAATAGTTTAACTTTAGAATTATTGCGCTTGCAGCCTTCAGAAGTATTAATTCCCGCTAATGCCCCAGATGTTAATGGTTTGCTGCGCCCAGGAGAAAAATCTGAGTATTTAGCCGACTATTT
Source organism: Waterburya sp. (assembly GCF_058530065.1). Taxonomy (NCBI): domain Bacteria; kingdom Bacillati; phylum Cyanobacteriota; class Cyanophyceae; order Pleurocapsales; family Pleurocapsaceae; genus Waterburya; species Waterburya sp. Next base: position 5,100 of record NZ_JBZNBU010000424.1, read on the forward strand.
GCCCGATAGCTTTTGCTATTCCTTGCGATCGCAACAGAGTTTTACCTTAATCGACTCGACAGAAAGATTGAAAGCTACTTTTAATGTTACTTCTCTCGAAGGGATGGGTTGCGCTCAAATACCTCTGGGAGTTAGGGCTGCGGGGGGTTTATTGGAATATGTAGAAGATACCCAAAAAGCCTATCAAGTGCCATTGCAACCGCTACGCAGTTATAGTTTGGCAGACTATCTGATTCTCGATCATCAGACGCGACGCAATCTTGAAATCACTCAAACCATTCGCGACAATACTTTTCATGGTTCTTTACTGTGGGCATTAGATAGTACAAATACGGCGATGGGTGGTAGAACCTTACGTCGTTGGTTGTTGCAACCATTAGTAGATCTTAAAGGGATTGCTGCCCGACAGGCTACCATTAAAGAATTGGTGGAAAATACTTCTATGCGCCAGGATTTGCGCTCTATGTTGCGTAAAAT
>NZ_JBZNBU010000425.1:0-2962 GCF_058530065.1 Waterburya sp.
AAGTCGGTTTCGTAGAGTAATTCTGCTAAGTCAGCAATGACGACATTATCGTCGGGATTAAAGTCTTCCAAAGTAACAGTGCTGCGATTGGGGTTGAGACAACCAACAAATAAATCGCTTCTAGCGGTATCTTTACAACCAGTACTGCCAAGGTGAATTAAATAGTTATTACTTGCTCGATCTCCTTGATGGCTATCATCGCCCCCGTGAGTAGTAGTTTGGGTGCTACTAGTTTGGGTATGAGTACCTTGTCCGTTTTTGAAGATACTAGTCTGATTGCTAGTCTGAGTAGTTGTGTGGCTGCCACTACCGCTATGGGTGGTATGTTGTTCGTTAGTTTGTACGACAACCTCTCCAGGCTGGCTAGTGGTAGTACTAGAAGAAACAGTAGCGATCGCTTCATCGGTTTCTAAATCTACTCTTAAAAACTTATAACCCCCTTGCCAATTCCACCACATAGAAGTCAAATTCAGGGGAGAAGGAGCGATCGCAGCATCGTTATGGTTGAGTTTTTTTGGTACTCCTAAAGTAAACTGCAAGCCTTGATAATTTCCTTCGGGTACTGTGCCAATCACTGTGGTGTTGATTTCAGGAGTGCCATTATCACAAGCAGCAGTACCATCTTCAAAATCGAGTAAAGCAGTAGTTTGATATTGCCATTTGCCATCCTGTTCTAATTCTAGAGGAACTGCATTGCCGTTTTCATCAATTAAAGCCAGATCGGAAACATAAAAACGAAAATCCTTGGGGGTAATAGTAGTTTCTCCCACACCAACATTGTCATAACTTTCGCCACAGACAAACTCGTCTTCTCCTACCCAACCTTGGAAATTGATCGCAATTTCTCTACTGTCGGATTGAGCTAAAGCCACACCATAACCACTAAAAACAACAAAGGTTGCGATGGAGATAAATTTTTTATTTAAAGATAAGATCATTTGTTTAGATGAAATACTTATTCGTTATATTTTGGAGAAATTATTTAAAATTATTAGAATTAAGTTAGCTTCTTATAGTATCGACAAAAAAGAATCGCTGTCCAAAGACAAACCGTCAAACTTAAACTCTGGGGAATTTCTTGTCGATGCAACAGGCTCTATGATGAAGATAGCCATCAATTTATATGGTTTTTTAAGCACAACTCCATAACTCTATGTCAGAAAAACAACAACTTTTACTAGTAGACGACGAACCAGGTATTAGGGAATCCGTACAAGCATACTTAGAAGATAACGAAGATTGGGTAGTAACTGCTGCTAGCAATGCAGATGAAGCGTTGCAAACCATTGAACAACAAGTGCCAGACCTGATTATCTCCGATATTATGATGCCTCAAGTCAACGGCTATGAATTTCTCGCCAAACTCAAAGAAGATCCCCGCTATCGTTCAATTCCTGTGGTTTTTCTGACAGCTAGAGGCATGACGAGCGATCGCATTCAAGGTTACGAGGCTGGTTGCGATGCCTATCTTTCTAAGCCCTTCGATCCAGAAGAATTAGAGGCGATCGTCAAAAATTTGTTATCTAAAGCCCAGACTAGTTCGGAAAGTGGCAAAGACAACAGCGCGGAATTAGAAAAGATTGCTAAAGAATTAGTAGAAATTAAAGCCAAACTAGACGATAAATTAAACGACCAAGGAGGGATTAAAGTAACTCCGCCACCGATTAAAATTGACTTAACCCCCAGAGAACAAAGCGTTTTAGATTTAGTCGCCAAAGGTCTGATGAACAAAGAAATTGCTCGCGAATTGAGTACTAGTGTGAGAAATGTAGAAAAGTATGTCAGCCGTCTGTTTGGTAAAACAGGGACTAATAGTCGTACCGAATTAGTCCGTTTTGCCCTACAACATGGTTTGACGGAATAAACTTCAATTCTGTTCGAGAGTATTTATCTCATAAAATAAACTTTAATAAATCTTGAATTGAAAATGATAATTCAAACAATTAATTCAACAATATTTAGCAACGATTTTTTCGCTGCTTTTCTGCCCCCGATCGCTTTGGATAGTTTATTTTCTACCCAAGGGATTATGGTAATGCTGCTGGTGGCATATGCTGGGGCGATGTGGATGTTTCTCAGCAGCGCGCCCAAAGTGTATACCGTTATGGTGTCAGATCTCAAACACGCCCAACAATTTTACGAGGGATTGTTAGATCTTCCTGCTGCGGATATCCCCTTACACTATTACTACAACTACGAACAGGCAATGGGTGCAGGAGGTTTAGATCCTCTCTATATGTCGGCAACTCCTGGAGGTACGGGATTAAGTGACTCCGATGGCTTGTGGTATCAACTGAAAAAGAATACCCAACTACATATTATTGCTGGTGCGAGTAGCGGTTATAAAGATCGCCAGCGTCATGTCTGTTTCGATCGCGATGGTTTGGAAATTCTCTTAATGCGTATCCAAGCCCGACGTTTGAAATATAAAATTCGTCGCGATCGCCCTTTAAACTTTTTAGTTAAAGATATCGACAATCGCACCATTGAAATAGCAGAAGTTTCTAATTAAATCACTCTGAAAAATAATTAGAACTAATGAAAATCAATGTTCCTACCATTGTGGAAGGCTATAGCCAGGGGTATTTTCTGATGGCGGGGGATGACAACCAGCTAGATTGGTATTCCAGCCGTCAGCGCACTCTCATTCCCCTAGACGAACGTTTTCGCTATCCTAAATCTTTGCGTCGAGTTTTGAATCAAGAACGGTTTTCTACTGCCATAAATCGGGATTTTAAAGCAGTCTGCGAAGGTTGCGCCGATCGCGATAGTACCTGGATTTCTGACGAACTGCTCGATATCTATCTGGCTTTACACCAAGCAGGTTGGGCGCACAGTTTTGAAACTTGGCAGGGCGATGGCTTGGCAGGAGGAATTTTGGGTATTGCGATCAAAGGGGCTTTTATTGGTGAATCGATGTTTTTTCAGATTACTGAAGGCTCTAAGGTGGCAATGGTCAAAC
>NZ_JBZNBU010000426.1:0-1182 GCF_058530065.1 Waterburya sp.
GAAGCCAGAGTTACCAACAGGTATAGTAGAACCAGAATTAGATAAGGGTAAGGTCAAAGCTTTTGCGTTGATTTCGGCTTTAACTTGGTCCCAGGATGACAAGCCTAATTATGCCATTCTCAATCGTCAGGCAGAAGTCTTGAAAGACCGTTTGAAGAATGTTTCGGGGACGGAAGAAGTAGAGTTATTTGGCGATCGCGATGAAGAAATTTTAGTCGAAATCGATCCAAAGATCGTTGCTAGTTACGGTTTGACGGTTGCCGATATATCCAGACAAATTCAACAAAGTGATTCTAAAATATCGGCGGGGACAATTCGCAACAGTAATAACGATCTGTCGTTGGAAGTGGCGGGGGAATTAGATACTTTAAATCGCATTAAAAATATTCCCCTCAACTTTGGCAATAATAGTCAATTTATTTCTTTGCAGGATGTGGCAAAAATTTCCAAGGGAGTTGCCGATCCTCCCAATGAAACCAGCATCATTGATGGCTTGCCTGGAGTTACTTTAGCCGTTCATATCGACTCTAGCAGTCGTTTGGATCTTTGGGCGGATAATGTCAAAAGTATCTTGGCAGAATACGCGGCAGATTTACCCCCAGGCATTGAGTTAAGAACTGTTTTCGATCAAAGTGGTTATGTAGAGGATCGTTTAAACGGCTTGATTCTCAACTTAATTTTAGGGGGGCTGTTGGTCTTTTTGGTTACCCTAATTATGATGGGCTGGCGATCGGCATTAATTATCGGTACATCTTTACCCCTATCGGTATTGATGGTTTTTGGCTGGCTCAAAGTAATTGGCGTACCTTTACATCAAATGTCGATTACGGGCTTAATCGTGGCGTTGGGTATCTTGATCGATAATGCGATCGTTATGGTAGATGAGGTCAATAGCCATCTGCGTCAGGGTATGGGAGGGCAAGAAGCGATCGCTTTAAGTATTAAACGTTTGGCGATACCCCTGTTGAGTTCGACCATAACTACCGTCTTGGCATTCTTACCGATTGCTTTAGTCCCTGGTCCTACGGGAGAATTTATTGGAGCGATCGGGATTAGCGTGATCTTGGCGGTATCTTCTTCGATGTTTTTGGCTTTAACGGTGATTCCTGCTTTGACCGCAAAGTTTCAAAGAAAAGGAAAATTTCAGACTAGATCTTGGTTAGATCGGGGTATTTCTATTCC
>NZ_JBZNBU010000427.1:0-2509 GCF_058530065.1 Waterburya sp.
CCCCGCTTGGTAGGTCGAGGACAGGCGATGTCTCGTTTGGGGGGTGGTATCGGTACGAGAGGCCCTGGTGAAACCAAGTTAGAAACCGAAAGAAGAAGTATTGCCAAACGTATAGCTCGATTACAGCGAGAAGTTAACGAATTACAGGCACATCGCTCTAGAATGCGCAAACAACGGCAAAAACAAGACGTTCCCAGTGTGGCGATCGTCGGCTATACCAATGCGGGTAAATCTACTTTGATTAATGCTTTAACTAATTCGGACGTATACGTAGCCAACCAACTATTTGCCACCCTAGATCCAACGACTCGTCGTTTATCTATCCCCCATGCCGATACGGGAGTCGCCCAAAATATTTTACTTACCGATACCGTTGGTTTTATTCAACAATTACCACCCCCTCTGGTAGATGCCTTTCGCGCTACCCTGGAAGAAGTGACCGAAGCCGATGCGTTGCTTCATGTAGTGGATCTTTCCCATCCTACTTGGGAAAATCAAATTCGTTCGGTAATGGAAATTCTAGGAGAAATGCCCATCGCCCCAGGGCCTATGTTACTAGTTTTCAATAAACTAGATCGAGTAAGTAGCAAAACTCTAGCCAAAGCCCAAGAAGAGTTTCCCCTCGCATTATTTGTTTCTGCAAGCGATCGCCTGGGATTGGAAACTTTGCGTCAGAAGTTATCTTTGCTAGTCGATTATGCTGGAGTTGGAGAGTAGAAGACGAAGAGACAAATACCCAACATAACTTATTACTTTACTCAGTTTCAAGAAACAAATTAGTCTGCAGAGGCTAGGAAAGATTAAGGGGTCAAGGCTAATTTATTTCTGGCTGACATTATATAGCTGTACAAAGTTAGATGAGGACAAGTTAAGTTATTAGCTCGTAGGTAGTAGGGTAATGTCCTAACTTAAATACGTAATGCTATAAATCTAGATTTTTTGGTCGCTGATTTTACGCATTTACCAACGCCATTAATCAATCTGCTGACAACAAACTAAGAAACTAAACCTTAATTACCTGCTATTTTGATTTTTGAATTTATCCTCCAAACAGATATATTTTTGGAGTTTAGATAGGGTTTAGTTTCTCTAATAATTTTAAGTAGCGATAATTGAGCTTGATTCGAGTTTTCCCAAGCAATTCTTGAATCAAAAATTAGATTAAACTACTTAAATTTTGATGTTCCGAAATATACTCTAGGCTGCTTTATTTATTAGAGGATTTACAGAAGAAGTATAATTATTTGCTTCAGCAGTAGGAATTAAATTCCATCCAGCTTTACGTAAATGTTGATAGGTAGCCCAGCCTTTAGAACCACCAGGAATGCGATAATCTGGAACAGAATATTGATAATAGGTATTATAAGGTTTCCAAGATTGATAGGCATATTCTCTTAGATGTAACACCATAATTTGTTTACTTTGGTTATCTAAGAGCCAACACATTTGTTTGTCCATCATGTTTTTTTCTCACAAATTACTTGGCTTATAATCAACTATATGTATTTTTTTATACTTACTTATTTCAAATAAATATAATTAATAATTGCCAACTTTCAATATGGTTTTAACACATAAAAAAATAAAACCAAAGTTAATTTTGCTACAAAATAATATTTTATTTTTAGCAATAGTAAAAAATGCTACAAAACAACGATTTGGAGAATTTTAAGACTGTACTGAAGATAGATATTTACCAAAAATACTTTTGAGAATATATGCTTATATAAAATATAATTATCAATTATTTTAAATAATAATTTATTAGATTAGATTTATGCTAAAAAAAGATAAAAAAAACTTATTAAATTAATTTTTTCTTTTAATCTATACTTTGGTAGTAAATTACGCAGATTAATAGCAATAGGACTTTATCTTGAATTAATTTTGGGCATACTAGACAATAAGCGATCGATCGCTGGATTTAGTGATGAAGGAAGCTAGATCGAGCTAGAGTTTTAATTCATTTTGGGCATACTAGGAAAGTTGTGATTCAAAGTAACTTTTCTTATTTCCTAGTCAATTAATTCTTAATGTCAATGATGAAGCTACCTAAGATCGTTTTTAATAAATTATTCTTAATTATATTTAGTTGTATTCTCGTCCTATCTCTCAGTCATCAAGTTGACTCTCAATCAATCCAGATTGCCCAAAATTTTCTGAATACCAAATATGATGGAAATTACTATTCTGCAATGCTAGAAGCAGATCGCTTCTATAAACAAGGGGATCTACAAAAAGCCAAATTAATTCAGCAACAAGTTAAGCCAAAATTTACTCAACCCGAACCCATTCCTGTCGCCCAAAGCGATTTAGCCAAATTACCTTCCTCAGCCAAACAATATTGGGATGCTGCCACTCAAGCGATCGAAGAAGATCCAGAAAGCAATGAAGAAGTAGATAGCAGAATTTTTCTGCCCCTAGAAAGTTTGGTTCAAGAATATCCTCAATTTGTCCCAGGACATATTTTACTAGCCGATACTTACGATCTTTATGCAGATGAAGATGC
>NZ_JBZNBU010000428.1:0-9694 GCF_058530065.1 Waterburya sp.
CGTATATGGTGTTTTTTCTTCAACTAAAAACTAATAACTTTTCAATAAATTAAAGAAGCCCAAAGAAACATCAGGAAACAAATATACTCGTGGTAATATTCTCCCCATAATATATTTAATACATTTAGAGTAAGAGTATCGATCGAGTGAGTAGATTATTAATACGCCTATTAATTGGGGTAATATTCGCTATCTTTGGAATGTTTAATTACTTCACAAATGTTAGTGAAAATCCCATTACGGGAGAAAGACAAAGGGTACAACTTACGCCCCAACAAGAAATAGTTATTGGTCGTCAGTCTGCCCCCAAAATGGCAGCACAACACGGGAATTTATACCCAGATCGTACTTTACAAGATTATGTAGATAGCGTGGGCAATAGAGTAGTACAAAAATCCGTTGCCAAAAATGCCCCCTATCCATTTGAGTTTCATTTATTGCGCGATCCTCGTACGGTTAATGCCTTTGCCCTCCCTGGGGGACAAGTCTTTATTACCGCTGCTTTATTAGATCGTTTGAATTCTGAAGCACAGTTGGCAGGAGTTTTAGGACATGAAGTGGCTCACGTCATTGGCAGACATGGTGCAGAGCATTTAGCCAAACAACAATTAGGCAGTGCTTTAGTCAATGCAGTGGGTATAGCTGCTAGCGATAGTCCAGAAGGTGGGAGACAGGCTGCTATTTTAGCTCAAGCAGTCAATCAGATGGTCAATCTTAAGTATGGCAGAGAAGACGAATTAGAAAGCGATCGCTTGGGATTCCAGTTTATGACCGAGGCAGGCTACAATCCCAAAGGGATCGTAGAGTTAATGAAAATTCTCGAATCCGCTAGTGGTGGTGCGGGAAGACAGCCAGAGTTTATGAGTACTCATCCCAATCCTGGAAATCGGATTCAACAGCTACAAAGTATTATTCAGCAAGAATATCCCAATGGTATTCCCAACCGATTACAAGAAGGAAAAAACCGTTTTGCTCAAATCGTCGCCCCTCGCCTTTAATAACGGTAGGGACAGTTAAAACAGTTATAGGTTAAATAATTATGGATATAACTACTATTTATTGGATTGTTTTGGGTGTAATGGGACTAGGGGTAATTGGCGCAATTATTCCTGGACTTCCTGGCAGCAGTATTATTTTAGTTGCTATTTTGGGCTGGAGTATTGCCACTGGGTTTGCAGGGATTGGCTTACCGATGATTATCATTTTTGGAGTTTTAATTCTCAGTGCTTTAGTAGAATATTTGGCTCTCTATTTTGGAGTAAAACAAGCAGGAGGAAGTAAATGGTGTCAATATGGCGCATTTATCGGCATGGCAGTAGGCTTCTTTGGTTTTTTGCCTGCATTACCCATAGGAGGACCTTTAATTGGGGTTTTAGTGGGGGCTGTAGTAGGAGCGTTTATTGGGGAATATCTTTACCGCAGCAACCTAGAATCAGAAGCACGCATTCAACAGGCTTTTAAAGCTAGTGCGGGTATTGTGATTGCTTCAATTATTGGTAATATCATCGAAGCGTTATTAGCTGCCTTAGCCGTAGCAATTTTTGTTTTCTCTACTTGGTCTTTTGTTTTCCCCACTGTTAGCTAAAGAGATAATCAAAAAAATAGCGCACACGCTCGCTCGATCGATAATATTTGGTTCTAACTATGATTGGAAGTACCTTGTAAGAACATCTGTCTTTCTGCTTCTCTTCTTCTGGTCAACCCAGGTAACCTCACTAATCTACCTCGAACATTCGCTTTATCCCAGCGTAAAAACTCATTTGCTGCACCATAATAATCCCCTGCATTGACTTTTTTAACTAGAGTGCTTTGTTCGATAAAATTAACTCCCACATTAAAAGAAAGAGAAGCAATTGCAGCTAATTGGCGATCGCTGAGCTCTACAGTAATAGCTCGGTCTAATTCCTCTTGAATGATGTGTAAATGTTTATTCAAAGCAGAATTAGCTTCCGCATCAGAAATGCGATCGCCTAATTGTACTGGTTTACCATCAATTCTGGATAAGCCATAGCCAATAACGGGAGTGCCATCAGTATCGATATAAGCCTCACTTTCAAATCCTTCAAACTCTTTAATTAAATTGACTGCTGCGATCGATATTGGTTTAGGTTGAGGAATTACGGGATCGACGGTTTCTAAATGTTTGAGATTAGCTGCTAGAGAATTATTTAGCTTTTGTAGTTGTATATCTCTAACTGTATCTGGTTGTGGGTAATTCATGGTATCTTCTGCCAAAGTTAGAGTAGTTAAACCCACGGAACAAATAGTAGTTAAAGCGATCGCGCTATCAAAATATTTCAAAATTTCTAATTACCCAAGTATTTTTCCTCAACTGTTTTAATCCATACATTTAAAATAGGCGACTAAATTGAGTTGTTTTTTAAAAAACTTTATACATCCTAGGGCTTAAGGGACAATATTCTGCTAATTAAAACTTCTATAATAAATTGCAGATCAATAAATCTGTCTGTTTACTTTAGCTAAAGCAATAACCAATGGGGATCGAACGACAAGAATACCGTCAACGCCAACAAGAAATTATGTCCAAAATTGGCGGAGGGACGGCGATTTTTCGCAGCGCGCCAATGGCAACCATGCACAACGATGTCGAGTATACTTATCGTCAAGATAGTAGTTTCTATTATCTGACAGGATTTAACGAACCAGAAGCGGTGGCGGTATTTGCGCCCCACCATCCAGAACATCAATATATTCTTTTCGTTCAACCCAAAGATCCAGAAAAAGAAACTTGGACGGGCTATCGTTGCGGAGTAGAAACAGCAAAAGAAATCTATGGGGCGGATGTAGCCTATTCTATTGAAGAATTAGATGCCCAACTTCCTCAATATTTAGTCAATGCCGATCGCATTTATTACCATCTAGGCAACGATAAAAGCTTTAATCAGAAAATAATTTCCCTCTGGCAAAGATTAATGGGTAGCTATCAACGAAATGGCAAAGCACCTCTCGCCCTGGAAGATACTCGCCCCCTTATTTTTCCCATGCGGTTGGTCAAAAGCCCTGGGGAAATTGCTATGATGCGACGGGCGACAGAAATATCGGCAATGGCACACAACCGCGCTCGCGAATTTACTCGTCCTGGGGTTTATGAATATCAAGTACAGGCAGAAATAGAGCATATTTTCCGTAAAGAAGGAGGAATTGGCATTGCTTATCCTTCTATCGTCGCTTCGGGGGAAAATGCTTGTATTCTTCACTATATTGAGAACGATCGCCAGATGCAAGATAATGAATTGCTATTAATCGATGCAGGTTGTTCCTACGGTTATTACAATGGCGATATTACCCGTACCTTTCCTGTGGGTGGTAAATTTACTCCCGAACAAAAAGCTCTTTATGAAATAGTCTTAGAGGCACAACTACAGGCGATCGCAGCAGTCAAGCCAGGCAATCCTTATAATGAATTTCATGATGCAGCCGTCTCGGTATTGGTAGATGGTTTGCTCGAATTAGGTTTATTGCAAGGCGATCGAGAAGAAATTATTCAAGAAGGAAAGTATAAGCCTTTTTATATGCACCGCACTGGACATTGGCTGGGCTTAGACGTTCACGATGTTGGTATTTACAAGCACAATGAAGATAACTGGCAAATCTTACAGCCAGGGCATATTGTGACAGTCGAACCAGGAATTTATATTTCCCCCTACATTAAACCCGCCGAAGGACAACCTGAAATTCCCGCTCGTTGGCGAGGTATTGGTATTCGCATTGAAGACGATCTTTTAGTAACTTCCCAAGGACACGATGTTTTGACCTCTGACGTGCCTAAGTCGGTGGCAGAAATGGAAAGGTAGTAATGGATTTTGTTTGTGAATCTAGCTGAATTAACCGCAGAGATTGTTGAAGGGAAAGGTTATGTGGTGCTTCCCGATTTATTGAGTCGTGCTGAAGCCCTCAAGGGGCGAGATTTAATTTTAGAAATTGCTCAAGAAGATCGCAAGAACAACAAGTTATTAAATCAAGGAGTCAAAGAAAGACTTTATGGTTCGATCTATAAAGATGATTTTTTTAGGCGTTTGGTACAAGATAAGTTAATACTTGCGATTATTGAAGCAATTCTGGGGGAAGATATAATTTTAGGGGGCTTTTCCGCTCATATACTCCATCCTGGAGCGCAAAGAATGGGAGTTCACGTTGATTATCCCTATTGGGCGATGCCTTCTCCTTTCCCGCGATCGCCTATTTTAGAAATACAAGTAATTTGGGCGATCGACGATTTTACCTCAGATAACGGCGCACCTCTGTTTGCGCCTCATACGCAAAATTTAGCTGTTAAACCCAATGTTACTGAGTTTGAACGCCAAGCAGAGAAGATAATTGCCACCGCAGGTACGGCGATCGTTTCTCACGGACTTTGTTGGCACGATACCTCTTGTAACCAAAGCGATCGCCCGAGAATATCTTTGTTGGGTAACTATACACCACAGTATATTCATCCCTTGGAAAATAATTTATTTGATTTTGACGAGAAAACATACCATAATGCGACTCCTCAACTAAAAAAACTACTCCGTCATAGCTGGATGTCTAAAAAACAGCAAATATATGCTATGAAATTCAAAAATTAATTGGTATTATAACTAGCAAATTATTGAGATCGACCATGATGACCAGCAGTGAATTGGATTGGCTAGCAGTTTTTGGCTATTTGGGCATAACCTTATTTGTGATGTGGCGTATTTTTAAAATTGATTAAATTAACATTATCAGCAGGTCAAGCTAATTAAACGTAAAAGAAAAATCGCTACTCCCCTATTCCCCTAATCCCCTAAGTATGCTTATCGGTTTGATGTTGAATAAAGTTGAGCTAATTATTGTAAGGCTGATGAAAAAGTTTCGCAGGGAAGATCTATCGTAAAAATAGTTTGTTTTTGTTGGCTTGCCAAATAAATTTCTCCCCCCAAAAGCTCAACCAGATTTTTGACTAAAGCCAGTCCGATCCCAGTACCGCCAAATTGCCAAGGATCGTTACTGGGAATGCGATAGAACTTATCAAAAACTTTTTTCTGTTCTGGATTAGAAATCTCTACTCCAGTATTAATTGCTTTAAATTGAACTCCACGATCGATCGCTCCCACTGAAAGAATAATTTGTTCTGCTTCTGGAGTATATTTACAGGCATTATTGATCAATTCGGTCAAGATCCTTTTGATGATGGAAATATCAGATCTAAATTGCGGTAAATTAGAATCTACATTGAGGACTAAAGTTTGTTTTTGGCGATCGATACGTTCTTGAAAGGGTTCGATAATTTGTGGCAGCCAAAGTTTAATATCAATCCACTGCATTTTGATAATTTCTTTTTTGGCATCGATGTAACAAAGGGTCAGCAAATCGTCTACTAGCTGATTTTGTCTTTTACAAGACGAACGAAAAATATCTAGTACCTTAGTAAAAGTTTCCGATCTATTCGAGCCTATTTCATGGCGCAATAAAGTTTCTAGAGTTTCTGAAGCTAGTTGAATGCTGCTCATGGGAGTCCGCAATTCGTGGGAAATAGTCCTTAAAAAATCATCTTTGAGGAGGTTTAAGCGAGCTAATTCTTCGATTTGTAATTGAGACTGCTGGTATAGTCTTGCCTGTCGAATGGCGATCGCGCAGCTCGAAGCTACCTGTTCTACCAAACTGATTTCATACTGTTTAAAATACTCATTCTTGGGGCGCAACAGCCAAAGATTGCCCAAAACACCGCGATCGTCAAAAATAGGACATACCAACCTTGTTGCTTGAGTATTGATGGGACTGAGTTCGGGAACTTTTTCAACAAATTGTAAGGATTGTTTTTGCAGGAGTTGATAATATAGTTCGGGGAAGTCGGCAACTTTTCTGTTTAATCCTTGGCAGTTGGGCGGTTCGCTCGCATATTCGTAAGCCACAGTAGCTGTAGTAGTTAAAGTAGCTATATCTTCAAAATCTAGTTGATCGTGGGAATAGTCAGGATTCCCAATAAATTGACCTTCGGAATCCAGTGTATTAGGGCGATCGAGATTGTATAGTTCGATTTTGCAACGCTTGATGTTTAAAACCTTGCTAATTTCTTCCGTAACGGTTTGCAAAATTTGAGGTTCGTTGAGACTGTCTCGTACTTTTTCGGTGATGGTACGAATCAAAGATTCAAACTTAACCGAAGTTTCGAGAAATTGAGTGCGTTTTTTGACTTTTTGTTCTAAATAGTGATTTGAACTCTTCACTCGTTCGTAGAGTTCGGCTTGTTGCACTGCAATTCCCACTTGAATGACCAAATGTTTGAGTACCTCGATTTCTTCTGTCAACCATTTCCGAGGAGACTGGCAATGATGGGCTACCAAAAGTCCCCACAATTCTTCATTGGCGATGATTGGCAAGACTAAATTTGCTTTGACTTCAAACGCATCTAAAACTTCTTGATAGCAGGTAGCTAAATCTTCTTCAGGGACGTTATTGAGTACGTGAACTCTCCCCTGAAGATATTTTGTAATATGTTGATTGGCAAAACAAGGGTCTTTAATTTTAAAGCCAAAAACGCTATCTACAGTATCGCTCGCCGATTCCGTTACAATTACCCCACTCCAGTCAGGCTCAAAACGATAAATAAATACTCGATCCGTCTGCAAAAATTCTCTCACTTCCGCAACAGTTTGATTCAGAATTACTTCCAATTCTAAAGACTGACGAATGCGCAAGGCGATCGCCGCTACAATACTTTTTTCTCGATCCGAAGAGACAACTTCGGAATTGCGAGACAGCCCATTGTGGGGGTTTCCAAGGTCGTAGGGACTGTCGAGGGGGCGATCGGAAGATAATTCGGGCAAAAATAGTTTACCTGCTTTACTTTTTACATCTAAATCTTAATATTTTTTAAAGCTAATGGAAAGAATATTAAGAAAATCTAAAAGAAAATTATTGTTTTTTCTCCTAGAAATCTTAAGTCATCATTAATCTAAGTATTTAGACTCACATAACTTGGTAGGTTTTATGAACAAATGTAAAGTCGATCTTCCTAACTGGCAATCGGTTAGATGTTTAAAACAGCATGAACCCAGAAGAACTGTTGAGACAATATCGAGGAGGAAAAAGAAATTTTGACCGAATCGATCTGGCTCGAATAATTCTTAAACAAACAAACCTACCCCAAATCAATTTGAGCCAAGCAATATTGACTGAAATAGATTTGAGTGAAGCAAATCTAGAGAAAGCAAATTTAGAAAAAGCCAACTTGAATTTAGGCAATTTGAGTCAAGCTAGGTTGACTGAGGCAGATTTGAGGTCGGCTTCTTTGAAATCTACACTCTTATACAAGGCTAATCTAGGTAAAGCCCTCTTAAATAGAGCAGATCTGAGTCATGCTATTTTGCAAAGAGCATTTTTAAGGGAAGCCAATCTAAATCGCGCTATTTTGGTTGGTGCTAATCTACAACAAGCAAATTTAATTGATGCCAATTTAGAAAACGCCGATTTAACTAATGCCAATTTAAAAAACGCTTTTCTTCAAGGAGCAAATCTATTTCAAGCTCGTATGGACAATGTAGATCTCAGTCAAACAATTTTAACGGGAGCAACGATGCCCGATGGAGAACTATTCAACGACTCTTAAGTAGATTTCTTTAAAAATTAATTATCGATGGACTAATACTTGATAGAGACGATTGCTATCAGCTGCTGCGATGGTAAATTCTAAATCGCCATAATCTAGCTTTTCTCCCTTTTGGGGAATTTTTTGCCATTGTTCTAATAAAAAACCGCCCAAGGTATTGTAATTATCAGCTATGGGCAACTCCAATCCTAGATGCTCGTTGACTTCCTCTAAGTTCATCTGTGCTGAAACCAAAAAAGTACGGTCATCAAGTGATTGAATCGGCTCAATTCCCGAATCTGGAAGATTGCCTTCATCGCCCACAATTTCTGCCACCAAGTCATCCAGAGCAATTAAACCAGAAGTACCGCCAAATTCATCAATAACGATCGCCAATTTTTGGTGAGATTTTTGCATCAAAGGCAAAAGCTCGTTGAGAGATGTGGATTCGGGAATAAAATCGACAGGTTCGATCCAAGGTTCGATGGAAGAGTCTCTGTGGAGTTCTCCTTTGGCTAGGGGTTGGGATAGCTTCTTGTAGTGAATGACTCCGCGAATGTCGTCTAAAGAATCTCCGACAATAGGATAGCCAGAATAGCCAGATTCAGCAATAGTTTCTAACAATTCGCCAAAAGTAGTAGATAGGGAAAGAAATTTGATATCAGTACGGGGAATCATTACTTGTTCGGCAGTATCATCGCGAAATTCAAAAATGTTTTTTAACAGTTGTCTTTCTTCCTTTTCTAAATCAATCGATTCTCTTTCTGTAGCAATAATTAGCTGTAACTCTTCGGAAGTAACTGATTCGTACCATCCCAAGCCACTATACTCAACGCCAAAAAGCTTGAGTAGCAATCGCGTCGATAAATTTAAAATAGCGACAAATGGTCGAAAAACACGGGAAATCGCCAAACTAGGAGGTCCAAAAAATCGCGCTATTTGTTCGGGATACATTAAAGCCACGGACTTCGGGCAAAGTTCTCCTAAGACAATTTGTAAATATGCCAAGACAATAAATGCCAAAGGCAAAGCCAAAGAATGAGCGATCGCTTTGGATAAATAGTCGGGTAAAGAGATTTTGTGAGCCAAAGCTGCGATCGCAGTGGTCGCTGTTCTTTCCCCTACCCAGCCTAATGCTAGACTGGAGAGAGTAATCCCTAGTTGAGTCGTAGACAACAGGCGATCGATACTTCTTTGAAGAGATTGCACCGTTTGAGCCTGAAGATCTCCATCTTTGACTAGTTGGCTAATCCGAGAGCGACGTACGGAAACAATCGAAAATTCCGCGGTTACAAAAAAGGCATTAATCGCAATTAGTAAAAATACACCAATCAAAGTCAACCACAAGTTTTGTTCTGCCATTGATTAACTAAGGATAAATAAATGTATGAAATACCATTGCAGAGTTGCTCTAGTTACCATTTATTCTCCGCCTGGAATTGATTGTAGATTTTGGTTAAAATGTCTTTTTCATTAATGATTTTTAGCCCTTTGTGTTGTCCTCCCAAAGGTTTTTGCCTTCGATTGGAGTCTTCAGAGTTAATATCGGGTTGAGTGACTACTTTGAGAGCTTCTCTACCCATGAAATAGCCAACATAAGAGCTAGCAACTCCCCCTGCCAACATCAGCAAAAATAAAAAAGCAGTTAGCAAAAAATTTACTTTTATTTTCATCGAATCTCAATCTGTATTATTTTTTAAGATTATTCTTGCCAAAGGTACTAGCCTTAAGAATATAATGTCTTATTAAAGAAAAAAAATATATAACCAGGGTTGGCCGAGCGGTTTAGGCAACAAACTCATAATTTGTGCTAGGCAGGTTCAACTCCTGCACCCTGGATTATGTTAGCTCTAAACTTCTACTCCTATACTCAGACCTTATAGGATAAATTATAAACTTGCTCAATACCTCGTCAAGTTTTTTTGTCTGAAAATTTTAATCTGGACTGTTTCAAATTTAGAAGAGTGCCAGCAACGGAATAGCCAGCGCGATCGCCAGTCGAAAATTCCGATGGTGGGTATTTTAGCTACTGCTAAAAAATTAGAATTACCCAGTTATGAAGAGGGTTTCGACCGACTATATCATGTTAAACTTGCCCCGAATAATTCCTTTGCGATCGAA
>NZ_JBZNBU010000429.1:0-1532 GCF_058530065.1 Waterburya sp.
AGAGAAGTGGCGATTGGGACAAATGCTGGCTCAAATACGATTAAAATATAATCCCCTAAATATTGGGGCTTGAATGGATTTTCTATTACTTTACCGTTTTGCTTTCCCAAACGATATGCCATTGCTTGAGGACGAGAGGAAACAATATGATGCAAGCGATCGCCGATAAAATGTAGCCCAACTCCATCGTCAGCAGCGTAACTATCACCGAGCAATTCTTCAGACAACAGACGATGACAACCATTTTTATAGGTTTCCCAATTGTAATGAGGACAATTGCTATGAGGCAGAAATCCCAAACATTTTAAAACCGTCCTATTTCTTGGAATTGAATCCGTTACTCCTTCTTCAAACCAACAAATTGAGCCTGCGCTTACACCACATAGTATAATTCCTCTTTCCCAAGCCTCACGTAGAATACTGTCAAATCGCCATTCTTTCCATAGGGCAATCAAATTTTTGGTATTGCCACCACCAACATAAATAATATCTTGCTGAAAAATAAAAGATTTTAGATCGGCAGTAGAAGGTTCAAACAAAGACAAATGAGATAACTGAGAGGGTTTGGGGGCAAAATGCTGGTAAAACCTCTCTATATATTCTTTTGAATCTCCGCTAGCGGTAGGTACAAAACAAACGCGAGGTTCTGCTTTGTCTGACAGATTATAAATATAAAAATCCAATAGAGGATTATCGGGTTCCATTCCCCAGCCACCTCCACCCATAGCTACTATCTGTTTCAGAGGAGATTTGATTGACATGGCGAGCGATAAACTAAACTAGCTGAGTTAATTCTAAAGCGAATTTTCTGACCAGCTTGGAAAATCGGCTTGTTGCTGTTATGTTGCGATCGCCACCAGATAAATTTTCTGATTTGCAAACCTTTTATCTCTTCATCGGGTCTTATTAATATCGGGAAAACCATAGTTTGTAATGACCCTTAAACCACCAGAGACACTAATTACTTTAATTACCAAAGTTCAACAAGGCGATCGCCAAGCTTACGGTAAGATTGTGCGGGAGTATCAGAATTTGGCAGTGGGTTATGCCTATTCAATCTTGGGAGACTTTTCTCTAGCTGAAGAAGCAGCCCAAGAAGCTTTTATTGAGGCTTATTTAAAACTAAATTCTTTACTCAAACCTGCTGCTTTTCCTGGTTGGTTAAAAAGAATTGTCTTTAAACACTGCGATCGCAAAACGCGCAAAAAACGTCTGCCTTCAATTTCTTTAGAGCAAACTAACGAGCCAATCGCAACTCAACCAAATCCTTTTAACATTGCCGAACAGCAAGAATTAAAGACTATGATTCATCAAGCGATCGAACTATTGCCGACGAGAGAAAGAGAGGCGATAACTCTATTTTATTTTGGCGATCGTTCTCAAAAAGAGATTAGCGGGACTTAAACAAAAACTAAGCCCAAACTAACCCCAAACTAGCTTTGTAAGCAGTAAAAACGTCCAAATTATCATTGAGCCACTGAACAAAACGATAAGACATGGCGGTACGAAATGCCTCCAAAGCTTCGGGAAAT
>NZ_JBZNBU010000430.1:0-1386 GCF_058530065.1 Waterburya sp.
GCTAATTCTTTGCCTTTTTCGCTATCGATTTCACAACCATAGATTTTGCCAATTTCTACCACCATTTGAGCGTTAACGGCTGCGGTGGCTAACATATCAACTACAGGTAAGGGTGTAACAGCAATTACTCCAGCACCAATCCACTGATAGCGATCGATTATTTTATTGGCTTCTCTGCGCCGTTGGTTATCAATAATTTTCCGTGCATCCTCCCCTAAACGGTGGGATTGCAACAAGATATTATCCGCAATTAAATCTTCTCCTTCTGCTCTTAAAACAGCGACTAATCTCTTAATCAGAGGCGTAATTTCGGGTTCTGGTTCAATGATTTCCCCCGTACGTAGCTCTACAGGTTGAGGACTGACAGCAACCGCAATAATATCCGCAGGAGAAATTAAGTCTTTAACTCTAGTTTCTAATTGCTGGAGCAGGATTTCTCGATCTTCGGAGGTATAAAGATCGGTTTTATTTAAAACTAACAGCGATCGCTTTCCTAATTGTGCCAAATCATACAAAGGGTTGTATTCTGATTGACGCAGATCGTTATCGACGACAAATAATAATAGATCGGCTTCTGTGGCTAAATGTCTAGCAATTGATTCCCTTTGTGTTCCTGCAATACCCGCTTCTAAAATACCAGGAGTATCGGTAATCAGAATCTCTCGCCCTACTCCTTTGAGTTTTAAGCTGTAGGTTTGTCCTTCGGTAGTTGTCCCCATAACAGCATTCACATCACCGACAATTTCCCCTAAAAGACTATTGATCAGGGAAGTTTTACCCGCCGAACCCGTACCAAAAACGACAATTCTAATCTCGCCTCTAGCCAAATCTGCCTCAATTTCTTGGGATCTCTTTAAAAAGGCTTCTCTGGCAATTTTGTCTTGAATTTGCCCTACCTGTTGCCCAATAGCTTTTAAATTAGCTGCTGCTGCTTGGGTTTTACCTTCTGGGATCTTGGCTCTAAAACCACGGCGACGCTTTTTTTTACGAGAACTACCAGGAGTATAAAAGTTGAAATAGTAAATAAACCCACCAATTAACAACCCGATTAAAATAATCAGTAATAATAGCAAGAAATTAGCTAAGAAAGGTGCAGTAAAAGAAATCTGAATATAAAGACGATAGAGAGACGCAACTAACCAGATAGACAGCCCTAAAATAAGACTTAGACCTGTGAATAGTAGCACCAGGCGAAATAAAGACATTTTCTTTCGGTTATTAGTCCCATCAAGGGGGATAATATCAGTTAAAAACCAATAACAAGCACCGTAATTAAGGCTCAGTATTGGTAACTATATTACGATAACGCATTTAACAATCGCGATCGCGCCTCGCCTTTGGAGAGATCGCTTTATCTTTGATTTCTCGATCTCGAACAACTAAGTA
>NZ_JBZNBU010000431.1:0-1427 GCF_058530065.1 Waterburya sp.
AAGACTTCTGCCTGACGATTGAGAATGGCATAATTAGGCTTGTCATCCTGGGACCAAGTTAAAGCCGAAATCAACGCAAAAGCTTTGACCTTACCCTTATCTAATTCTGGTTCTACTATACCTGTTGGTAACTCTGGCTTCACCTCATCCAGTTTGTTTTGTACCCTCGACCACACTCCGTCTACTTGTTCTTTGGTTACGCTGTCTTTTAACTCGATAATAATAATCGAACTGCCCGTACTAGAAGTTGAAGCATATTCCTTAATCTCCTCGATCTCAATCAATTCATCTTCAATCTTTTGGGTAATCAACGTCTCAACCCGTTCGGCATCTGCCCCATTCCAAAAAGTTTGGGCGATCGCAAACCTCGATACTAATTCGGGATCTTCCAGTCTGGGTAAAGCAGTATAAGAAGATAAGCCCCAAACGAAAATCAAAATAATTGTCAAAATCAACAAACGAGCATTGCGATAGAACAGAGTAACCATTAAATGTATAGATGAATCGATAAAGTTATTGATTATACAAAAAATTGATATACAACTTGTTGTATAAACTTACCATATCATACACAATTTGTTGAATAGTTAGTTGTCGAGATATGGCGATCGCTATATTTTTCTAGATAGCATTCTTGAAAGCTTCGCACTTATTTCCTCACTTATAATTTTCTCAGATTCAACTCAGACAAATTAATTTTCTTTTCAATCAACTCTTAGATTCTGCTCCAGATCTACTCAGAACTAAAAGCGATTCTATATATAACGAAACAAGTTCAATGGTTTTGAATCAAGGAGAAATAACTCATGAAACGTACATTATTTACTACTCTATCTGCTCTAGCTCTTTCTTTGACTACTGCTCCTGCATTTGCTGGCGAAGTAGTTGCCGTTAATTCTCAGTCTGTTAACAACATTGTCGAAATTACTCCCTTCAATTTGGTCAAACGCGGTTATCAAGGCTCTTTTACAAATAAAGGAATTCCTGGTTACGGTTCTTTTGTTAAAGCAGCTAATAGTGAAAGAGTAACCGCCAAAGATTTAGTAGAAATAGCAATTGCCGATGGTAGACTTGCTCCCGAAACTATCAACGATCGAGGATATTTGAGAAACGTTACTTCTCATTTAAGCAATCTGGACGAGGACTAAGACATTATTTCTTTCACAAAACAAATAATCAATAGCGTACCGACGGAAATGGAACGTTAAAACCTACTGTCAAACTTATAGAGCGATCCCTATACCCCGAACAGCATTACCGAGTCACGAACTTAATTATGAGAAAGGGCGATCGCTTTATACAGTGACTTTATTTCCATTCACTGCACCTTATACAAAGTAGACAGGATCTTACTTAGTCCTGCTTTTGGATTCTCTAATCATTTTCTTGAGATTTTCTCAGGGTTGATTAAGATATTTTCGGTAAAT
>NZ_JBZNBU010000432.1:0-4945 GCF_058530065.1 Waterburya sp.
CAGACTGGTAATCTGTAACGCGATCGACAATGGTTAAATTTAGATCTTGAGTAGGATCGGCATTCATTTGCCAAATCCCGAAATCTTCTGGGGCTAAATAAAGTATTCCCGTTTCTCTGTCTACTACCATTCCTTCGATAAATGCTTTGTCTCGTTTTATACCTTCAGGGATAGGCAATTCCCAAGTACGAATTAACTTAGCCTCCACTTCCAAAGCATCTGCTGCGCCAAATCTTGGTTGTAATTCTAGTTGGGCAACTTTATTTCCGTCAGATTGAGAGACAAAGACATAAGCCTTACCATCTTCAGCATTAGTATAGGCAGTCAAACCATAGGCAGTAGCTTCCTCATCGTCTACCCCAAAGATCGATTTAGGAATAGAGGTAACATCTCGTAGGAGCTTTTCGCGAAACGCCCCTACACCATGATTGGGATCGATCGCAAAAATTGCAATCGTATCGTTTATCCTGTCAGATGCGATCGCTAGATCGACTTTTTCCTTTTCTCCTGCTATTTGAGATTGATACTCGACACCATAAGCAATATCCACATTGTTATATCTAATATCTTCTGGAGTAATGCTTTGAATCTCATTTCCTGCTAAATCGAAAACTCCCAAACCACCTTTTTTAAAAGTAGCAATGACAAAACTTTTAGCTGGATCTTGGGGATGGACATAAATAGCAGGATCGTCTGCATCAGAATTATCTTGCTTAAACATCTCTCCATCAGTCTCCGTAACGGGAGAAATAACAGGAAGCTCATTCATTCGATCTGAAGATGCCAACAATGGAATTGCTTGACGATCGAATGAATAATTATTAGCTAAAGATAAATCTGCCAAAGCCATACCCCAATCCAAAACAAAACTTAAACAATATACTGATAGCAAACTCATCAACTGACTAAAAACTAACAACTAAAAACTGTACAGGCGTTTCGCGCGATGCGTAGCGAGTCCTTTAGGGAAACGCCCCTACCCTTCAAATACAGCGATCGCTTCTTCGCACCATTTTACCCATTCCGTTTCGTAACGAATGCCTCGACGCAAGGTAAGATACATACATTTATCTTCAATCGATAAATCCGCAGGATTGGCAAAACATTCCTCTTCTTTTGCCCGACAAGCAGCCAGATTCTCCCTATGAATTTGATGGCGACGTTTTAAATCCGCCAGAATTACTTCAGGGGAAACCAAGTGGGCAGCCAAAGTCTTAACTAACACTTCTTCTCTAATTGCAGCAGGATCTGAAGGTTTGGCGATCCAGTCGCAGAGCATTTCTTTTCCCTCTTTAGTTATACGATACAGCTTTTTGTCAGGACGACCATCTTGAGGCACAATTTCAACGGCGATCGCACCTTGAGATTCGAGTTTGGTTAATTCCCTATATACCTGTTGTTGGCTGGCTTGCCAGTAGTGAGTCGTACATTCCGAAAATTGCTTCCACAGATCGTAACCGCTAAACGCGCTATCTCCTAAAGTTGCCAAGATTGAATGTGATAAAGCCATGTTTTTCAGAATTAAGGATAAACAAGAAATAACTACTTACTCAACAAATTGTATATGTGTTAAAGTTATATTCAACAAGTTGTATATAAATAAATTGTATACGAAATAACCGTTTTTAGTTATTAGTTTTTAGTTCTTAGTTCTTAGTTCAAAAATGCAAGACTTTACAAAATTGAAAGTTTGGCAGAAAGCTCATGAGTTTACAGTAAATCTGTATAAAATGACGGCTAACTTTCCGCCAGAAGAAAGATATGGCTTGACTAACCAAATAAGGCGTGCAGCTATTTCTATAGAATCAAATATATCAGAAGGTTGTGGGCGTAATAGCAATCGCGAGCTTTCCAGATTCTTGGATATAGCTCAAGGAAGTGCTTGTGAAGTTAAGTGCCAAATACTAATTGCTAAAGATTTAGGATATTTGGACTCAAATAAATCTCAGCTATTAGTAAATAAAATCAATGAGATTTCTAAAATGATTAGCTCTTTAAATAAAAAACTAATAACTAATAACTAATAACTAATAACTAGACAAAGAAGATGAATAAAGAGCAAATAACAGTCATCAAATGGCAATCTATTGCGATCGCCAGTCTGATTTTAGGATTGGGTTTTATTTTGGGACAAAAAACTCAGTCCGAAAAACCCAGTATTGCTCAACCTGTAGTCAGCCAGACTCAAGGAAATATACTACCAGTAAAAACTACTCAAGTAGAAGCAATAGCATCCTATCAAACAATTAAGACCTACACGGGGGAAGTTACCGCATCTCGTACTAGCGAAGTCGGTTTTGAGAGGGGAGGGAAATTGATTGCAGTCTTTGTGGATGAAGGCGATCGCATTTCACAGGGGATGGAGTTGGCAAAATTGGATACAGCTAACCTAGAAGCAGAGAAAAAGGCTTTAGTAGCACAAAAAGCTCAAGCTCAGGCAGTTTTAGCCGAATTACGCAACGGTTCTAGAGCGGAAACCATCGCCCAAGCCGAAGCATCAGTAAGAGATTTAGAACGACAGCTAGAATTAGAAGAAATTAAAAGAGATCGCCGTAAATATCTCTACGAAGAAGGTGCGATCGCCCTTGAACAATTAGATGAAATAGCTTTTAATAGCAAAGCATTAAAAGAAAGACTGGTAAACGCTAAAAGCAATTTAGAAGAACTAAGAAACGGTACGAGAATCGAACAAATTACCGCACAACAGGCAGTAGTAGATGGTTTTACGGCTCAGATCGATAATTTAGATATTACCATTGCCAAAAGCGTTTTAAAAGCTCCTTTTGATGGTACGGTAGCCCGTCGCGATCGCGATGAAGGTGCGGTAGTAGAAACGGGACAATCTATTTTGCGTTTAGTAGAAAACGTTAAGCCAGAAGTCAAGGTAGGTATCCCTACCAATCTGATATCTCAAATCCAAATAGGGAGCGATCGACAAATAGACATATCAGGAAATGAATATCGAGGTATTGTTAAAGCAATTTTACCCGAAGTAGACCCCCAAACCAGAACTCGCACGGTAGTTTTTACCCTTGCCGAAACCAATAGCAACAATGTATCACCAGGACAAATCGCTCGCCTGACGGTGAATCAAGATTCGACTGTGGATGGTTATTGGTTGCCGATAAATGCTTTAGTCAAAGGAGACAAGGGTTTGTGGTCTTGTTTTGCTGTAGTTAAAGGGAATAATAGTAATCTAAAAGTAGAACGCAGATATCTAGAACTATTAGAAACTAGGGAAGATCGAGTTTTAGTTAGAGGAACAATACAATCGGGGGATACTATTGTTATTGACGGCACTCATCGCTTAATTCCAGGGCAAATAGTATCTAATGTTACCCAGTAATATGTTCGTTATGACTGGGTAAAGGGGAAAGGGTAAAGGGAATAGAGAATAGAGTTGTCGGGAAATAAGAACCATTATTTTCTGAAACATCCTTACAACAATGATTTTGCCTTTTTTGTTGTTACAAAATTCAAAAGGCTGATAGATAAAGAGTTTTAGGCTATTTCAACGTTTATTTCCCAACAAGTCTAATATACAATTAATTTTACATAAGCAATTATTAGCTATGAAAAAAGTTAGTTGCCAGCTTAGTTATTACAACTAACAACTAACAACTAACAACTAACGACTAACTAATCAATATACTGAACGATTTGCTCGGTAGGATAGCGAACTTTGGGCTTATCGGCATATTTATCATCTTCAGCGCGATATCCCGCAGGGCATAAAACTACAGATTTATAACCTTTTTCTTCTAAGCCCAAAACCTCATCATACTTAGCAGGATTGAAACCTTCCATGGGCAAAGTATCGATTTCCATCATTGCCGCACAAGTCATGAAGAAGCCCAGAGCAATATAAGTTTGTTTGGTAGCCCATTGATTGACATCCAGGTTGGGGTTGCTCAAGAAACCCTTAACTATATTGGCAAAACCTTCTAGATTTTCAGCGGGTACTTGTTGTACCTCTGCCATTCTTTGAATATAGCGATCGACATCTCCATCATTAAGATCCTTATCGATCGCAAATACTACTAGATGGGAAGCATCAACTACGGGGGTTTGCCCCCAAGAATGTTCTAAAAGTTGTTGGCGTATTTCGGGGTTGCGAACTACAAAAAACTGCCAAGGTTGCAAACCAAAAGAAGAAGGAGACAAGACCAAACTTTGTTCTAAAGTTTTCCAGGTTTTATCATCAATTTTCTGGTTCGGATCGAATTTCTTAGTAGCATAACGCCACGTAAGCTGTTCGAGAGTTTGTTCTGGAGTTAAAGGTGCTTGAAGGCTCATAATCTGGAGATTAAATCTAAATACTTTTCCTCAGTTAGTATGACATCTAAACCAGTTTCAAATTAGGATAGTAAGCCAAAATATCATCAGAAGATAGGGTGTCGCCATCGGCTTGAGGAGTCCAAAGAACTTCCACTGCTAAAAGGCGATCGCTGCCCACGCTGCCAATTTGCTGTAGTGCTTGACGCATACTATCAGAGTCATTAATTTCAGGTAGTTTGAGATTGCCTGTTGCTCCCACAACAATTGTCGCGACAATATATTCGCCTTCTTCTTTCTGCTTGACTTCGATTTCTCCTGCTGGCTCGGAGTCTAAAGCTGCTTTGAGGGCTTTTTCTACAGCCTGTCTTTCTTCGCTTGTAATTACACTATCTACATTCGATAGAGTTTCTTCAGAAAATTTGCTGCGCTCGGTTAAAGATAGCTGATTAAACTTAGCTTCTGCCGAATCAATATCGGTTTTCAAAGAATTAGTCGCACCATATACCCAATATTCAGGGTGACGTAACAAAGCCAAAGTTGCCTCTTGTACTATAGTTGCTCTTCCCGATGCGCTGCTAGTATCCGCAGTTAAAGCCAAACGGTTTAATTCTGGCTGCAATTCTCTAGCATTGGCTAACAAGCCCACTTGTACTTGTGCCACAGAAAC
>NZ_JBZNBU010000433.1:0-9432 GCF_058530065.1 Waterburya sp.
CGGGAGCAATTATTGAAGCTTCAAATCAATTGGAAGCCTATGACATCGAATTAGGCAGAGAAACTTGCCAGGAAATTGGTATCTACACCTTAAGTGCGATCGCATCTACGATTGAGAATCCCCATTTAACCCCAGAAGAGATGATGGAAATTACTACTACGAGGGTAGGAGAACTAATTGCTGATGGTAAGTTTGCGATCGCTTTGGGGGGAGAACATAGTATTACCGCAGGAGTTGTTAAAGCCTATCAACAAACATTGAGCGAATCTTTTACTGTGATTCAAATAGATGCTCACGGAGATATGCGCCATAGTTATGAAGGCTCGATTTACAATCATGCTTGCGTAATGCGTCGAGTTTTAGACATGGACTTGCCTACTCTACCCATCGGCATCCGTGCTATTTGCCTAGAAGAAGCAGAATTAATTAAAGCCAAAGAAATTCCCATTATTTGGGCAAAAGATATATACCAAAATCCAAACTGGAGCGAAAAAGCGATCGCTTGTATTACCACCGAAAAAGTTTTTATCACCATAGATCTTGATGGCTTAGATCCCAGTTTAATGCCAGGAGTGGGAACACCCGAACCAGGAGGGTTGAATTGGTACGAATTGAATGAATTTCTGCAACAAGTCTTTGAAAAACACCAAGTAATCGGTTGCGACATCATGGAACTCGCCCCTACTAAAGATTCTGTAGTCTCGGAGTTCATTGCTGCCAAGCTAGTTTATAAAATAGCTGGATATTATTCTTTGGTTAGTGGTTGATTATTAGTTATTAGTGGATACTAGCGAAAATAGAGCTTAATTTAGTAAAAATAAATAACATTAGACTGTGATCCAGACGATAACATAGCAAAAGCGATCGACTAGATCGGTAAGTTTAATTGAATATAGAACCTTAAGGATGGTTAAAGGTAAAAAGAAATCGATTGACGATAACTAACAACTAGCAACTAACAACTAATAACCAAAAATGGAAATAGGCGTTCCTAAAGAAACTAAAGATCGAGAATTTCGCGTTGGTTTAAGCCCCAGTAGCGTTAGGGTATTATCTCAAAATCATACAGTATTTGTCGAAACTGAAGCTGGGGTGGGTTCTGGTTTCTCCGATCGAGAATATCAACAAGCAGGGGCAAAAATTGTCCAGACTGCCAAAGAGACTTGGGATAAAGACTTAGTAGTCAAGGTCAAAGAACCTTTAAAAGAAGAATATCAATATCTCAAGCCCCAGCAATTGCTCTTCACCTATCTTCATTTAGCAGCAGATCGCGATTTAACTAAAGCTTTAATGGCATCGGGAACAACGGCGATTTCTTATGAAACCGTAGAATTGGATAATGGCAGCCTGCCCCTTTTAACTCCTATGAGCGTCATTGCAGGACGTTTATCGGTTCAATTTGGTGCTAGATACTTAGAAAAACAACAAGGAGGCAGGGGAGTATTGCTCGGTGGCGTTCCTGGGGTGCGTCCTGGTAATATAGTCATTCTCGGTGGTGGTGTAGTTGGTACGGAGGCAGCTAAAATTGCCATCGGTATGGGGGCAAAAGTACAGATAATCGATATTAACCTAGAGCGTTTGGCTTACCTAGAAAATTTATTTGGTTCGAGAGTTGAATTACTCTACAGCAGCCCTGCAACCATCGAAACAACAGTGATGGATGCAGATTTACTCATTGGTGCGGTATTGGTAGTAGGAAAAAAAGCTCCAATGCTAGTATCCCGCGATTTAGTTTCTCAAATGCGATCGGGTTCGGTCATTGTCGATGTGGCAGTAGATCAAGGAGGATGTATCGAAACTCTCCGTCCCACTTCCCACAGCCAGCCTACTTATATTGAAGAAGGAGTAGTTCATTTTGGAGTACCTAATATGCCTGGTGCTGTACCTTGGACTGCCAGCCAAGCACTCAATAATAGTACTCTGCCTTACGTTATTCAGCTAGCTAACAGTGGCATCGCAGCATTAGAAGCAAATAAGGCTCTAGCCAAAGGATTAAATATCCAAAATGGCAAAATCGTTCACCCCGCAGTCAAAGATGTTTTTCCCGATCTATAAACAATTACTGATTTTTAACCAGCAATATGGAAATCATTCTGACTCTCAGTATTCTGACTTTAGCTTTAATTGCCTTTATTTTTGAATGGTTTCCCGTAGATCTCACTGCTATTATGGTGGCGATCGTTTTGATGTTATTTGGCTTGGTTACTCCTGAAGAAGGAATAGCTGGCTTTGGCAATACTGCCACTATCACCGTCATGGCGATGTTTATTCTCAGTGCGGGAGTTGCTAAAACTGGAGCAATTCAAGTGTTGAGGGACTTACTCTTAGAATGGGGCGGTAAAAGTACTTTCCAACAAATAATGATTATGGGAGGTATTGTCGGCCCTGTAAGTGCTTTTATTAACAATACTGCCGTAGTAGCGATTTTTATTCCTGTAATTGAAGACTTTGCTAAAAAACAGGGTACTGCCAGTTCTAAATTATTGATGCCCCTTTCTTTTGCCTCTATTTTAGGCGGAACGCTAACTTTAATTGGTACTTCTACTAATATCTTAGCCAGCAGTTTATCGGCTAAATTGGGACTGGGAGAATTTTCTTTATTTCAGTTCAGCCAGTTAGGGATTATTGTTTTTATCGTTGGCTTAGTCTATGTGGCGATCGCATCTCCCAAAATTTTACGCCATCGTCATGGCAAAAACAGCGGTATTCTTAGCGAAGAATATGAAATTAAAGATTATGTTACCGAAGTAGTAGTCGCTCGCGATTCTAGTTTGATCGGGCAGACTTTAAGAGAAAGCGGTATTCAGCGCAAATACGACGTAGACGTTTTAGAAATTATCCATCAAGGAGTTCATTTTCCCCAACCCATCGCCGATAAGGTAATTAAATCGGGAGATATTCTGTTAGTGAGAGGCAGTAAAGATGTTTTAATTCAACTCAAAGCCGAACGGGGAATTGAAATACTGCCTGATGTTAAATTCAATCAGGAAAATTTGGAAACTGAATTAAATACGGGGGAAGAAAAAATAGCTGAGGTTTTAATCCTTTCTAATTCCCGTTTTATTGGGGCAACGTTAAAAGATCTTCGCTTTCGTCAACGACGCAACGCTACAGTGTTGGCAATCCGTCGAGGGGAAGAAGTATTGCGGGAAAGATTGGGTAAAGTTCCCCTGCGTTTTGGCGATTTATTATTGGTTCAAGGTCCCAAACAAAGCTTTTTGGGTTTGCAAACTTCCCGCGAATTATTGGTTTTAGAACAAAAAGATGTAGATAACTTGAGAATAGATAAAGCCAATATTGCGATCGCCGTATGTTTGGCAGTAATTGCTGCTTCAGCATTTAATTTCGTTCCGATTTTGGTAAGTGCTTTGGCTGGAGTCGTAATGATGGTGCTTACAGGCTGTCTTAAACCAGGGGAAATTTATGGCGCGGTACGTTGGGACGTGATCTTTCTCCTGGCAGGATTGATTCCTTTAGGCACTGCCATGGAAAATTCTGGGGCAACGGAATATTTAGCCAAGCCTATTTTATTTGTAGGCAGCCATCTTTCAGGCTATTGGATTCTCTTATTCTTTTATTTTATTACCACCGTTCTGACATCAATCTTGTCTAATAATGCAGCGGTTTTATTAATGATTCCCATTGGAGTCCAAGTGGCTCAAGCACTCGGTTTAAATCCTTTTGCGATTATGTTTGCGGTTACTTTTGCTGCTTCTAATAGCTTTATGACCCCCATCGCCTACCAAACCAACACCATGATTTATGGCCCAGGAGGCTATCGATTTATGGATTTTGTCCGTCTGGGAACTCCTTTAAGTGCGATCGTCGGTTTGATTACTCCTGCTTTGATTATCTGGCTTTACGGACTTTAATGGGTTTTGCCCTGAAGACAGAAGTCAGAACTCAGAAGTGAATCGATGGCTTAATTATTCTAATCTGAATAAAGCACAAAATACTAAGGTATTTTTATCTTGTTCGGTTATGAATATTGTTGTCCGAAAAATTAGTCCCATTTTCCAAATCTCAAAACAGAATAAAAGCGTTTCGCAAAATGCAATTACTAAATGGATTGTTTGGGCGATCGCATTTTCATTATCCCTACTTTTGGTTTTAGGCGGGGGAAATTTATTACAAAATAGGAATAGTATATATATTGCTTTAGCTGGACCTACAGGAAGTGACAATACTTCGGGAAAGGAAATGGTGCAAGGGGCAAAATTATATCTCGATCGCCTGAATCAGGAAGGAGGAATTGAGGGGAAAAAAGTAAAATTACTGGTTTATGACGATCGCAACGAGCCTCAAATTGCTACCCAAGTAGCTGAAGAAATTGTTAATTCTAGTAAGGCTTTAGCAGTTTTGGGGCATTTATACAGTTCTACTTCTCAAGCAGCAGGAAAAATTTATCAACAGCAAAAGATATCTGCTATTTCGGCAAGTGCCACCGCAGATGATGTTACTCAAGATAATGATTGGTATTTTCGGACAATTTTTAATAATAGTTTGCAAGCTAGTTTTATTGCTAACTATACTGCTAAGGTAATGCACTACAATCGCGCCAGTATTATTTATAGCGATGATAGTTATGGCAAGACATTACGAAATTCTTTCGAGCGCACTTTTCAGGAATTAGGAGGCAAGATAAACAATCAATGGGCGATCGATCCCCAAGCTAGTAATTTTTCAGAACGAGAAGAACAAATTGCTGCGGATTTATTAGCTTCTAAAATCGAAGATTCGGGAATTATTTTTTGTGCCACTCATAATAACGAAATAGTTAATTTAATTGTTAAAATCAAACGCCAACAACCGAATTATAAATTTATCGGTGCTGACTCTTTGGGTAATAATGCTTTTGCCCAAAAATTTCAAAATTATCCTGAAGAACAAACTAAGCCTGGCTATTTTACTAATGGTGTTTATGCGGTATCGCCAATTATTTTTGATGTAGCTAATGCTCAAGCACAGCAGTTTATTAACGAATATGTCAAAAAATATCGAGAATCTCCTAGTTGGACTGCCGCTAATTATTATGATGCAGCGAAAATTGCCGTAAAAGCGATCGTGAGGTCTCAGCTAAATTCTAGTAATGCTAATTTACAACAACAAAGAGCAAAAATTAGAACTACTCTAAGTCAAATCAATAGTATCGACTCTAGTATCAAAGGATTAACGGGGAATTTATATTTCGATCGCCAAGGAGATTTTAACGAATCAATTTATATCGGTACTTTTCTCCAACAAAAATTTATTTCTGCTTTTAGTCAACTTTATCCTATTGATAACGAGCGACCAATTCATAATTTATCGCAACTGTTAGATTCAGAACGTATTTATGCGATCGATGGCAAATATATGTACAAAACTAATATTGTTTATGCAGGAATAGATATTAATGAAATTAGAAGTTTGGATGAAAAAACTTCTTCTTATTTAGTAGATTTTTATTTATGGTTTCGCTATCGAGGAGATATAGATGCAGACAATATTGAGTTTATCAACTACGGCACAGATCGCATGGATTCTGGAGATAAGTTAGAGCTAGACGAACCCATTGAAACATCAGAAATTGATAGTGTTAATTATCGTTTATATCGCGTCAAGGCAGATTTTAAAGAAAAGTTTCGTTTTGACGACTATCCCTTCGATCGCCAAAAATTAGCAGTACGTTTTCGTCATGTCAATCTAACTAAAAATGACTTAGTTTATGTAGTCGATGTAGTCGGCATGAGAGATACAGTTGCCGATGAAGTAATTAGTAATTGGCAAAAGTCGCGGGTTTTTGAAACTATTAGTGATTGGAAAGTTATTGCTGTAGATTTCTTTTCCGATCTGCTAATCAATGATTCTACTTTAGGTAATCCTCAATTATTTACCAGCAATACCGCTCTAGAATATTCTCGCTTTAATACTGTGATTGAAATTCAAAGAAATCTGGTTAGTTTTTCGATCAAAAATTTATTGCCTCTACTATTCTTTATTGCCATATCTTATCTCTTACTATTTCTACCCTTTGAAAACATTTCTGTAGAAGCAGTAAGCGGTACTTTACTGGCTATTGTCTTTTTCCATCTCAGCCTGTTAGAAAGTTTGCCCGAAGGTATTGGCTATGTGGTGGCTTTAGACTATGGCTTTTATGTAATTTATGCCTTAATCGGTCTAGAACTTTTACTAGTAGTTGTTGGTAATAGGACAGAAATCCGTAATAACCAAGCAGCAATAAAACGTTTAATTTCGATTGGTAGAATTGTCTTCCCGACCATCTTAATTATTAGTGCGATCGCCTTATTAATTAATTATTTAAAATAGTCTCTAGGCAATACTTATCCTCTAAAAAACTTCTCAGTAACCTCTTTATTCTTGATGTTTCATATTCGAGTGAGAGAATTGAAAAACAAATAACTAGTACTTAAACATTCAATGCTGTTGGCAAAAGGCATCAAAATGCACGACAAAGTTCTATAATTTTTGTTTGTAATATGGCTAAAGTTTCTGCACCTGTTTTTAAACTATATTCTAAATCTAGAAGTATTGGTAGTACTGATAAAAATTGTTGGGAATTGGTATGCTGGATTTCTTTACGGATGTAGAATAGACGGTTAGGATTATTGATTCCCGCAGCTGAAGCGATCGCTTTATTATCTTTGATTCCTTCATCCTCCATTAGTTTAACAATCGTCCAAGTACGAAATTGTCCTACCAAGGTAGCAACTATTTTTAAAGCTGGTTCGTTACGATTGATGAGATCGGTAACCAATCCTAGAGCTATATTTGCTTTGCCATCTTTAATGGCTTCGGCTAGTTTAAGACTGTTTTGAGTATTGCACAGTACTAGGGCAGTAACATCATTTTCATCTAAAGAGCGATCGCTTTTGCCTTGATAGATTTTAAGTTTTTCTAATTCGTTATAGATTTGCCGAGTATTATTGCCAATTGATTCTGTCAGAGTCGCGATCGCTTTTTTTGTTAGTTTGAGGTCTATTTCTCTAGCAATTTTCTCAATTTTACTTGTAATTAGATCTGTTTTCCAAGGAGGAATAAAGCTAAAGTCTTTTACCACAGCATATTTATTAATTAATTTAGTCGTTACCAATCTACCATCGGGCTTTTTATTAGTAGTTAATAAAAGATGAGATGTCTTGGGAATTGCTTGTAAAGTACGCTTTAATTCTTCGATAATTATCTCGGCAGGTTTTTGTTGGCAAAGATTGGTATTTACCAGCCAAGTCAATCGCTCTCCCATCCCAAATATAGGAGTCATAGCTTGATTTAAACCATCAATTATATTTTCTGAATTGTCCCCATCTAGTTTTTGATAGTTAAATGGCATCCAGTTGGGATCGAGAATTTGGTTTTGTAATTTTTTAATAGCTCGGTCGATCGCAAAATCATCTTCTCCCCAATATAAATATACAGGCATTTTTGGTTGATAATGGATTTTTAACTAGTTGCTGCAGATAAGATTATTATAATAATTTAGCCTCTTTTAATCCCTAATTGTCTATTAATAAAATCAGTTACTTCTGTCAGATAAAAAGCCCTAGGAATGGCTTGAGTATAATTAATATTTTCGACTAACTTAGTAATTTCATCATCTTGCCACCCAAAAAGAATAATTGGTTTATTAAAACATAATGCCAATTCAATTTCATTTCTAGTACCTATATTTCCTGGTAACGCCACTATTAAATCGCTACTCATAACACAAATATAATTTCTACTCAGTTTATTCTGATCATTAGGATTAAATCTGGATAAAGGTGATGCGATCGCTAGTTCAATCCACGGGTTAGGATAGCCATTTAAAGGAACATATTCGTTTGTATCGGTTAATTCTGTGGGAAGAATACCAATACTGATTCCTTGTCGATTTTCTACTCGACAAAAAGCTTCAGCAGCAGAAACCATAACACCACCACCTCCCCCTGTTAGTAGATGATATTGTTGTTTGGCAATCCATTGAGCCAAGGGAATTGACAATTTTGGGTAAAATTGACTGCCAGATCCCATGATGCCAATAACTTTTCTTGCTTGAAAAAACACAGATTGGTTAAATTATTGCGTAAAATATTTTATTCAATCAAGAAAGATATTCTTGAATTTTTTTCAGTTTCCTAATTGTATGTTTATTTAGGTGGAGCTATTTAGTAATTTATGGGAAGAGTAAAATAAAATTGACTGCCACGATTTTTTCCCTGACTAGTCGCCCAAATTTTGCCCCCCATTCCTTCGATTATTTTGCGGCAAATTGCCAAACCCAAACCCGCACCGCTTACCGTGCGACGTAAATAGCTTTCAGTTTGAGCAAAGCGATCGAAGATAGTTTCGAGACGATCTGCTTCGATACCCCTGCCAGTATCGGCGATCGCAACTTCAAGTAGAGAATTAGAGCCATTTTCTGCTGTTATTTGGCGCGCGGTAATAGTAATAGTGCCGTCAGCAGGAGTGAACTTACAAGCGTTGTCTAGTAACTTGGCAAATACTTCTATTAGTCCGTCAATATCCCCTAATACGGCTGGTAAATCTGGGGTTAACTCAACGCAAATTTTGGGTAACGATCGAGTATTGGCGAGCTCAATATTGTCCTCAGAAATAGCTTTGAAGCGACGCAGGGCTAAATTTAAGGCATAGTCAATAGTGAGAGATTCAATATTACGTAAATTGCAGTAAGTGTTACCTGCTTCTAACTTAGAAAGGGTCAAAAAGTTTTGAATTAATTGTCCCAATCTTTCGGTATCCGCTAAAGCAGTTTCCAACATGACATTCTTAATTTCTAAGGGCATATCTGGCTCGGTTACCAAACTTTCCAAACAAACACGAATAGTGGATAAAGGAGTGCGTAACTCATGTCCGACAATCGCAATAAGATTGTTCTGAATGCGCTCTACAGTCTCTAGTTTGAGATTTAATTGTAGTAAATCGGTATAAGCGTTAGCCTGAGTTAAAGCTGCCCCCGCACTAGTAGACACGGCTTCTACCAAATCGATATCGTCGGACTGCCACTGAAAATTTTTTTCACCCCCGTAATGAAGTTCGAGCATTCCTAAGAGTTTTCCTTGATAGCGAATCGAAACCATTAACCAGGAATGTATGCCCCCTCGTTGAATTTTGTCTTTAATAATAGGATTGTCGGTTAAATAAAGATTGTCCGCGACATTTTCGATCGCCAGAGTTGATTTTTGAGCTTGAGCAACTATAAATAAAGGGTTTTCTGCAATCGACCAATTTTGACCCTTAAGGGATTTCATCGATCGCGGTTTGGCTTCGTATTCTAGGGTAACTTCTGTATCGTTGGGATCGAGACGATATAACAAACAACGACAATTAGGAAATAGTTTGCCCAATTCTCTCACTGTTGTTGTTAAGATTTCTTCTGGATTGAGAGAACTTCGTTGAGCGGATGCTATTTTATTAATTAAAGATTCTTTACGC
>NZ_JBZNBU010000434.1:0-6645 GCF_058530065.1 Waterburya sp.
TAGTATAGTTTTAAAAGTCAGAGATATTTTAGGTATTAAGGAATTAGGGATCCTCAATAAAATTCGTTCTGTGAATACAAAAGTAGAAGCTCGTCAGCCCCTATCTAATGAGTTACGCCAAGAAATGATTGCTGAATTCACTTCTGATATTCAAAAACTATCACAGCTAGTAAATCGAGATTTAAGCCACTGGTTAATAGCAAAAACCTCAAGTAAATAAACAAAAAAATTAGATATTTCGGTTTTTTAGATATGTTATGGCAGAAAGCCAATATTTTTACTGCAAAGCATATCTTTTCTCAGTATCTAGAAATTTTGCCAGACGAGAAAAATTTAACTTAAATAATTTTATAGATCGTTAATTTGATAATAATGAGTAGCTTAAGTCAGCAAACCAATAAACCAAAAACGGGTTTTCTAATTTACTATCAATGTTTTTTGGCAGTAGCAGTAATTTTCGTTTTTTTTAGTAGTCTTCCTGGGATTTTAAGTGCTTATGGAAAGGGAATTCCACTATTGTGGATGATTTTATTTATCTTATTGGCTGCGCCATTATATCCATCAATTTTCCGAAAATTATCATACTTTCCTAAATCTATGTTTATTTGGTTTGGGCTTTATTTGGCAATGACTTGTATTGCTATTTTGGCAATGCCTGGTACTTCAGTACCAGTACAACAAATTCTAGAAGATCAAATCAGATCGATAATTTTTATCTGTCTGATAATGCTAATTTTTTCGGAATATACAATAATCCATAGCTATGTCAGAATATCGATCCTACTGGTAACCATCTTTAACGTTCTCCTTTATCTTGCTCAATTTATTCAGCCCTCTATCTTACAGGAAGTTCAAGATGTGCCAGGAAGATCGGGAGGATTTTATATTGATTCAAATATGGCAAGCTTTGCTTTAAATACAGGTTTGATTTTTTCTATTAGTTTGATTAAACCAAAGTATCGTTTAATTTATGCTTTGTTCGTGCTAATGGGTAATGCTGTTACTTTTTCTCGTGGTGGTATGGCTTGTTGGGGATTGATTGTTTTGTTGTTTATGATATTTAAAGTTATTCCCCGTAGTCAACTACCCATATTAATAATATCAATTTTGACAACAGCAACAATTATTTCAAGTCAAATAAATAACTTAGCTTATATTAAAACTCCCGATGGTCAGGATTTATTTAGCGAAGGTACAATCGAGCGGGTAAAGTTTCTAGTTAATCCTTTTGCAGATGGGGAAGAAGAAATAGAAGAAGAAGGCGATGAATCGCGGCTATTACTTGTAGAATTGGGTTGGCAAAAGTTTACTCAAAGTCCTTGGTATGGTAACGGTTTGGGGAGTGGTTCTATTCAAGGGGTCAAAGCTGATTTAGGCAGCGAACCTAGAACGCACAATATATATCTTGATCGCGCGATCGAATATGGATTTTTAGGAGCTTTACTTTACCCACTGTTTGTTTTGGCTGCAATCTGGAAAGCTCAAGGAGAACATCGCAGATATGCCATCATATTTGGCATTAATCTTTTAATTTGGGGCATATTTAGTCATACAGTATTTACTAACTTTACTATTTTGACTTGTTGTGCATATGTGGCAATTTTAACCCAGCAAAGTAGAATAAATCGTTTTCTCCAAGAAGAGCAAAAAATTGAGTATTAAAAATAATCTAAAGATATCTGTAGAGACTTACTCAGGCAGCATAAAAATGATCAAAATAGTTTATTTGACTACAGGGTTAAACATGGGTGGAGCAGAAGTTATGCTCTACAATCTTTTAGCTAAAATAGATCGAAAGCGCTTTGACCCCACAGTAATCTCTTTGATGGATAAGGGAGTTTTTGGCGAACAGATCGAACAGTTGGACATACCAGTGTATAGTGGGGGAATGCTAATCGGTAAACCCAGTTTGGGTTCGGTTAAACGGATTATTAATTTAATTAAGCAAGCACAACCAGATTTAATTCAAGGTTGGATGTATCACGGCAATATAGGTGCTCAGTTTTTTAATTTGATTAGCAGGAGAAAAATCCCTGTCCTGTGGAGTATTCACCATTCCCTGCACGATTTATCTTCAGAAAAGCCTTTGACTCAAGCCATTATTCGTTTTGGTAGTTTATCTTCAAGATTTATTAGCAAAGTGGCTTATGTTTCGGAAAAAAGTCAAGGTCAACATCAAGAACTCGGTTATGCCAAGCACAATAGTTGTGTAGTGCCTAATGGCTTCGATATTTCTAAGTTTCAACCTTCTGAGGAAGTCAGGCAAAAATTTCGTCAAGAATTGGGTATCTCCGACGATATTTTTTTAATTGGCTCTTTAGCTCGCTATCATCCCATGAAAGACCATGCCAACTTATTAAAAGCAGCAAAGGTGATGTTGAAAGACTATCCTAATACTAAGTTTGTCCTAATTGGTACAAATGTAGATCGGGAAAACTCTGCTTTAACTGGCTTAATCGAAGAATTAGGTATTAGAGACAATGTATATCTTTTAGGACAACGCAGAGATATTCCTCAAATAACACCAGCTTTAGATATTCTGACTTCTTCTTCGGCTTTTGGGGAAGCTTTTCCTTTGGTGATTGGAGAAGCAATGGCTTGTGGAGTTCCCTGTGTGGTTACAGATATTGGAGATTCTGGTTGGATTGTAGGAGATACTGGGAAAGCAGTACCCCCTAAAAATCCAGAAGCCTTGGCTTTGGGGTGGCAAGAAATTGCTAATTTAGATCCAAAAGCGAGGGTTGAGAAAAGTAAAGCTGCTCGTCAGAGGGTTGTAGAAAAATTTGCCCTCAATTCAATTGTCAATCAATACGAAAATATTTATCAAAGCGTAGTAGCTTAATAGTAAGTTAATTTAATCAATTATCAAAAAAATCATTAACATTGATGTCCAAACAACTAGATTTTGTAGCAGTTGGTCCGTTTAAGACTGGAACTTCTTGGATTTACGATTACTTGTTAAATTACGATCGGGTAATCTTGCCAACTAAAGTTAAAGAAACTTTCTTTTTTGATAACAAGTTCGATCTCGGTCTAGATTGGTATTTTGCACATTTTCCCAGTCTTGATGAAACTAAAACTATAGGAGAAATTGCTCCTAGTTACTTTCATTCCGTTGCAGCTACCCAGAGAATATTCGATCACAATCCTCAATGTAAAATTTTAGTTACCTTACGAGAACCGATATCTCGTATCGTTTCGTATTATTCTCATATGAAACAAAGGGGAAGAATTGAACCAGGTATAAGTCTTACTGAAGCATTAGCAGATAAAAAGATTTTGTTGGAAACGTCCCGTTATTATTTTCATTTATCTAGATGGGTTGAGATTTTTGGAGAAGATAATGTTAAAGTTATTTTCTTTGAAACTTTACAAGAATCCCCAGAACAATTTGCAGGAGAACTCTCAGATAAACTTGAAATAGAATTAGAGAATGTAGATTACGATTTATCCAAAAAAGTTAATGCCAGTGTGGCTCCAGTAAATCATAATGTTTCTAAATTGGTTTATTCTGGAGTTAGATTTTTACATAATTCAGGACTACACAAAATAGTAGACTATGGAAAAAAAATAGGCATCAAGCAAATACTTAATAGAAATAAATCGAAAAAAAATAAAGATATATTTAGCCAAGATGAATTGCTGAATGCCTTTAATTTGTGCAAGCAAGATATTCTGATGTTGGAAAGTCAAGTTGGCTTAGATATTTCTCCTTGGAAATCAATTTGGAATGAGAAAGGAATTAAGATAGATTGATAATTGCATCAATGGAATAAAGTCAGTTAAGTATATGTTTGAAATTTAGCGAACTGAGATTAATAAAAAAGTAAAATTGAGAGATTAAACTAGAACTGGATACTACTGAAATAACAATTTAATAATTAATAAGTCTGACAAAACTATGAGTAGACTAATCAAAACTATAGTCGATCGCCTGGCAGCAGCGATCGCTTTATTGCTGTTGTCTCCAGTGATCTTGATTCTAGCAATTCTAATTCGAGTCAATCTGGGCAGTCCTATTTTCTTTACTCAACTTCGTCCAGGGAAAAACGGTAAAATATTTGCCTTTTATAAATTTCGCACCATGAGCGACAAGAAAGATGAAAATGGTAATTTATTACCCGATAGCGAGCGGATGACCCCTTTTGGTTCGATGATTCGCAAGACTAGTTTAGATGAATTACCCCAATTACTCAATGTTTTGCAAGGAGACATGAGCTTAGTTGGACCTCGCCCTTTATTGCCTCACTATCTCGAACGCTATACCCCAGAACAAATGCGCCGTCATGAAGTATTGCCAGGAATTACGGGATTGGCTCAAACTAACGGACGTAATACCTTAGATTGGGATTCTAGATTTAAAATGGATGTCTTTTATGTGGATAATTGGAGTCTATGGCTAGATTTGAAAATTCTCTTTGCTACTGTAGAAAAAGTAATTAAAAAAGACGGTATTAGTAAAGAAGGTCACGTTACCTGCACGGAGTTTATGGGTTCTGCCAATAGCGATGACGACGATCGAGCCAATTCCAATCCTATAAAGGTATAACCTTGGTATATTCCATCAATAGCTCCTCATCAGTTAAATATTCATTAGCTGCTTGGGGAGTCCAGAGTAATTCAAATTTCATCAAATAATCTTCTCGCATTCCAGAAAGAGTTTGCAAAGCCTGCTGTAATTCTTCGACATTGTTGATTTGGCTAAATAAAGCGCGATCGTCTGCCGAACCTATAATTAGAGTCACCACAATATAAGCAGGAAAACCATCACTATCAGTTTGGCGAGATTCTCTGGTAGTAATTTTGCCTTCTACATTACTCAAACTCTCTCCACTAAATTTACTTCTTTCGTTAAAAGACAATACATCAAATTCTGATTCTGCGTTACTAATGTCCATCGATTTAGAACTAGAAGCTACGTGAGTCCAATGATTTTCGTTACGCCTCAAAATTAAAACCGACTCTTTCATCAGTTCGAGCAATCCTGCGACAGAATCTGTATCTGCACTTGTAGTTAGATTGGATAAATCTTGCTGTAATTCTTTCGCCTCAGAAGACAAAACGACTTGTAACCAAGAAATAGTAACGCGATCGTTGTCTCTTTCCCTGGCGATATTGCGTTTGGCTCGATTAGAGGCTTTGGTTCTATCAGATGAAGAACGAGACACCTTATAAACGATCGCCCAGAGAACAAGAATTATAACTATAAAAAAGATGAAACCAAGAACAAATAAAATAAAATTGTCAGCAGAATTACTTCTACTAGTGCGATGGTAATTGGGAGAAGAATCTCGACGGCGATAATCGTCATAGCTACGCTGAGTAGAATTTCTTCTTTCGTAACTACGACTGGGAGAACTATAAGATTTACTTCTGCTTTTAGTGGAGCTACGACTGGGAGAACTGGATTTAGAACGAGATGGTTTGCGCTTAAAAGAACCACCGCTACTACGTCCGCCACTTTTTTTGGCAATAACTTTTTCTGCCTTAAGTTCTGTAATGCCGTTATTTTGGATGGGCAAATTCAAAGCATTTACTACAGCACCGTGATTGGTAATGGCGATCGCGCTGAGAATCGCTAAAAATAGCTTGATTTGCTTGGTTGAAAATACCACGAGTTTATCTC
This sequence comes from Waterburya sp., assembly GCF_058530065.1. Taxonomy (NCBI): domain Bacteria; kingdom Bacillati; phylum Cyanobacteriota; class Cyanophyceae; order Pleurocapsales; family Pleurocapsaceae; genus Waterburya; species Waterburya sp. The sequence continues at coordinate 5,627 of NZ_JBZNBU010000434.1, forward strand.
ATTTTTGTGATTTAATTCCCTCCTATAGTTCCCAATTTTCGGCTCAATTTTAAATTCTTAATTCTCAGTTACATTGCGACTGACAATCGAGATTTTCCACTTGCCCAATTGGCTGGTTTGAAAAGCCACTTTACTACCATCGCCATTAATTGTGGGATTGGCACACGAGCCTTTGACATTTGCTGTTAATAGTTCCGATCTTTGGGAAGTGCGATCGTAAACAAAAATATCGGTTTTCCCTCTTTCTGTAGAAACATAAGCAATATAACGTCCGTCTGCACTCAATGATGGTTGACTTTGACTAGAATCGCGACGGTTTAGATTGGGCAAGGAAATCAATTGTTTTTGTTCGAGATCGAAGAGAAAAATATCTCTTCTGCCACGACGATCCGAAGCAAAAGCTAAATAGCGACCATCCGAACTATAATTAGGTTCTTCTTCTGTTGAATTGCTATTAATTCCGCCAGTAACTATTTCTGGTTGGATAAGTAAGCTGGAAGAACAACCACTAATGGATAATAATCCCAAGATAATTAATAATCTGAAGAACATTAAAACCAGTAATTTGAATGGGATCTTAAGAAAATATAAATCTCAAGATCTTTGATGAAGATGAGGTTCAATATTTATCTACTATATTCAATAGTACTTCAATCTAATTAAGGATTTAAAATATTCAAATAAAAATTTATTCTAAATTCACGGTCAAAAAAAACGCTAAATATGAGAGGTTAATTTGATTGTATTATGGGTAGCAAAACCAGATATAGTCTTATTTATTAAATTTTTTTTTAATAAATAAACCGATTTAACACCGCAATTAACAATTATTTTATTAATTTCAAATTGTTGTTAATTATTTGTACAGTTTCTAACTTAACTCATATTTACGTTAATTGGACAATAAACAATCCTTAACCTCTATTATTAGAGATATCAAAGAGCGAACAAAGCAATTAATAGTGTTTAACTTCGATCTTGATTTACTAAAAATGCTCGTTTGTATTACTATTAAATAA
>NZ_JBZNBU010000435.1:0-2064 GCF_058530065.1 Waterburya sp.
TCACTGGTAGTACTGTCTATCGCTTTTTCAATAACGATTCGGGAGTTCATTTTTATACTGCTAGCGAAATAGAAAGAGATGCAGTACAAGAGTTAGACAACTTTAATTTTGAAGGTGCGTCATATTTGGGTGCAGATCCTTTAACGGGACAAGTCCAACCAGTTCCCGTATATCGTTTTCTCAATCAAGATACTGGAGTCCATCTTTATACGGTTTCAGAAGTAGAAAGGGATGCCGTCGAAGAGTTGGAAAACTTTAGTTTTGAGGGAGAAGCCTTTTTTGCTTACGACGGGGAAGTAGAAGGTTCGATTCCGATTTACCGTTTCTTCAACTCCACCACAGGGGCGCATTTCTATACCCCTTCGGCTGCTGAAAGAGATAGTGTAGAAGAAAATCTACCCGACTTTGCTTCGGAGGGAATTGCTTATTATGCCCTGCCTTTAGAAGAATAGAAATATCACTTTAACTTCGATCGCTTTTTTAAAAAACATATAAATATATAGCTGTGGAACAAAATAATTCATTGTTAACTTTTGAAACCTTAAACGAACAACTAGCAGTATCGATCGATGCTGCCGAATTAACTGGTGGTTTGGTAACTATTTCTGGTGTCGCCGCACCAGATTTGGAAATAGATTTAGCAGTCATTTCCTTTGGCTCATTTAGCGACATTTTAACCACAACTCCCGACGCTGGGGGAAATTGGTCGATACAAATACCAGAGACGTTAGATGACAACGAATATACTTTAATAGTTACTCAATTCAATCGCGCTGATAATATTCTGATCTCCGACGACCAAGAAATTTTAACCGTCGAAAATGGCAATTTATCTCTTACCGATAACAACGATAGCGATATTGTTGAAGAGTTACCCGATGATGAAGATAGTGGGAATGGTGGAGAACAACTACCCGACGAGGAAAATAGCAACGATGTGGTAGGAGAACAGCCCAATATCGGAGATGATGAGCTCACTGGTAGTACTGTCTATCGCTTTTTCAATAATAATTCGGGAGTTCATTTTTATACTGCCAATGAAATAGAAAGAGATGCAGTACAAGAACTAGATAATTTTAATTTTGAAGGTGCGTCTTATTTGGGTGCAGATCCTTTAACGGGACAAGTACAAGCAGTTCCCGTATATCGTTTTCTCAATCAAGATACTGGAGTCCATTTATATACGGTTTCAGAAGTAGAAAGGGATGCCGTCGAAGAATTGGAAAACTATAGTTTTGAGGGAGAAGCCTTTTTTGCTTACGACGGGGAAGTAGAAGGTTCGATTCCGATTTATCGTTTTTTTAATTCCACTACGGGGGCGCATTTCTATACGCCTTCCGCTGCTGAAAGAGATAGTGTAGAAGAGAATTTACCCGATTTTGCTTCGGAAGGGATTGCTTATTATGCCTTTCCTTTAGAAGAATAAAAATTAAATACTTAACGGAGGGCAAAAATTAATTCGCCCTCTAAGAATCTTCTTGCCAGGCTTTAGTACAGACTACATATAGTTCTACGCCAAATTCATCGGATTGAATTGATAAAGGTAGGGAACGGAATTTGGAATGGGAAAATAGCTTTTCTAGGTCTTCTGCGGAACGATAAATCGAGTGCCATTCGAGCATATGTTTTAACAACAGGCGATCTGGATTAGCAGCATGAAAATTGCCTAAAATAACCGTTCCATTGGGCAGCAAGCGATCATAAATCCAATCGAGGATGCCGATTAATTCACGATCGCATAAGTAGTTTGCCATACTGACGCTATAGATCATTTGTTGGGGAGGAATATCTATATGACTGTAGCCTTCGGAGAGTAAAAAGAGATTATCTTGGATAAAGGTCAAGCGATCGCGAAAGCCCCATTTATGGGCGATATTAGCAGCAGCAGCTAACTCTTGATGGTTAAAATCAACACAAGTGATATGGGCATTGGGCGGGGCAGTTTGGAAATAAAGATCGAGAATTTCCGATGCCGAACCACTAGCCAAACTAGTAATGGGCATCGGGTTATCTGAAATCCAGCTTTCCTGTAGTTGTTTAATGGTTTCGGTAATAATTCCCCCA
>NZ_JBZNBU010000436.1:0-2615 GCF_058530065.1 Waterburya sp.
AGTTGATGATATAAGGGGGTGGGTGTTGACATGGAATATAAAGCTAAAAACTATTCATTTTCAGCTTCCCATGAATTACTCTCCCTTTTCTTTTTTCAACCGCATTTCAATGTTTTCACACACTTGTGTCAGGCAGCCAGCGTGCCACGTCTTTGTTCCTTGTACTCGCTCTGACTACTATTCATCTCAACTAACTCCAGTGTCTCATAATATGGGTACTTTACTTCCGCCCCAGTGTACTAGAATCATTAGCAGGAGATTTATATTGGCTCATGCCGTCGCCACCTGCTTTGTGGGGATTATTTTGTCCACCCATTTGAACTGGCGATATTTCGGAACGCGCACCTAGTTCGTTGCCATTATTAAAGGCTGTAGCAGTCAACATAACCATCGAAAGTAAAAATGCTATAGCGATCTTTTGCCACTGGCTATTTTTTATTTTTTCGAGATTTTTTTTGCAGATTTTTTATAAATTTAAATCTTATTTTTCAATAAAACATTAAACAGTATTTTAGCAAAACTATGGTTAAAGTTGTTTGAATTTAAGCTTACAAACTAAACTATTTAATATTTACAACTTATCTATTTTTTCTATACATTGCTTCCCACTAAAGTCGGATCGTTACATGCAATTCAAAATGCAATTTACCGCTGCGATATATCCGCGTCTTGACAGCAGGCGCGATCGCCCCAATCTCTATCGAATGATTGATGTTTATAATCATTTTTTTGATAAAGATTTAACCAGGCAAATTTAGATAAATGATGGAGAGTAGGTTGATGAGTTCTAGCTTTAAAAAAGCTTTAGGTGTTGGATTGAGTATTTTTGCTTTATTTATTGGTTCTGTTGGATTGAGTGGATGTGAAACAGGAGGAGAAGGAGAAGCAGAGATTGAAGAACCAGAAGAATTAGAAGAAGAAGATTAATCGATTCGCCAAGATTGCTGATCTCAAACAAGTCGTCATCGAATGATAATGCCTTTTACCTCATAATTAAAAAAAATGGGATCGGACGCGATCCCTGTCTGAAATATTAAACCGCGAAGCGGTTGGCTATTAGCCGTTAGCTGTATCGAAGAGATGATGCGATCTCTGTCCGTTTATATCTAACATGGCGGGAACGTTACGATACATAGTTCCCGTGAATTCCGAGGGAGTTTCTCCCGTAACATATTCAATCGGGTAATCCAATTCGTCTTTAAATGCTTTGTTGCCTCCGCGCCAATCTTCAAGTTTTTAGGATTTATTGTGGCTAAAATCGGTAGAATAGGATTTGGTTTCCACATGTTATTTATTATCGTTCATGAGTCGGCGATCGCGAGGCAAGTTGAAATCTTCGCCTAAACTTTAACCCATCGACAAACTAGTTTGCCATCGACCTTGTGCCATTGAGCCAGCAACTGTTTTTTGTTCGGGGTAGCAACTTGGTTGGGATTGAAAATTGTTTGAGTAGTATTTTCTTTTTTTGCTGTAGAAAGCATGAAACTTCTCCTAAATTAATTGTGGTTATTTATACAGTCAAATAGAAATAAATATGCAATCAAACACCAATAAGCCACACCACGATACTCGCATATGCCCGACCGAGCTTTTGTTGGTAAGGGTACGGGGCGACGGGGAACATAGTTTTGACCGAGAAAACGAGCAGTATATTCCGAGGGCAAAGCTGCGATCTGGTTGCTAGAAGTGTAATCTCATAATTTATTTCTCCTGTAGTCGTTGCCAATTGATAGTTGAAAGTAATTGAAACCAATGCAGTAAATCAATCGCAATGTTTTGATAGTCCAGCAAAGTTTAGAGAGATTTGCCAACTAAGAGGCTGTTTGTTAAATAACAATAAAGAAAAAAGTAGATCGTACCGTTAATGGTTTCTCAAACAAATCGTTTACGTTAGTATTATGCGGTTAGCTAAAAATAAATATAAGAGGGAAAATTCAGGTATTTTTTCAGGTATGGGTGAATATTGATTGTAGCAATAAGCTTAATGTTTTCTTGGCAAACAGTCTCTAAGAATGAGCGAATATTCAACTACAGATGTTTACTAAGTATTTGGTCATGACTTTAATCCTTGACTATCAACTAGAATGTGACGGTTTCTTCCTTTTACTTTTATTCCTCCGTCAAAGCCGTATACCTCACTCTCAGGTCTTCAAGACACACGCGTACCTATGTTGCTGAGTATTCCTACTTTTTGGGGGATAGGATTGGCTGGAGGTTATATTTTAGGCTTGGTTTTTGATTATGGCGGTACTGGCTTGTGGTTAGGACAGTCTATCGGCGTGGCGATGGCTGCTGTTCTTTTTCTACTGCGTTTCTGCCAGCAAATTATAAGTATGAGTTTTCCTCAATAGCGATCGCTGCTAAAGTTAAAATAACGAGAGATAGAATAGTGTCGTTCGCGTTGATAAATTTTGGATCGTATAATTCATGTATATTGTGTGTTTTTTTTGGATTACAATTGTTACTCGGTTTAAATAGATATTGCTCTAAAATAATGGTATTTACCTAAGAGCTTTTCTATTTCAAATAATTAAACTTAGACCTCTGTCAATAAAATCTTTCTCAAGACATAAATCAAACTGAGCTAAAACTTGTAATCTTTATAACAGGAGCGA
>NZ_JBZNBU010000437.1:0-1512 GCF_058530065.1 Waterburya sp.
AACTAATTCTTTTTGATTATTATTTAAAAATTCTTTGTTACTAGGATTGATACTAATAGTAGCTACTGAAGCTTGATGAATGTTACCAAAAAAGATAACTGGAATTGAATTTGCTACAATGTGTTCTTTTAGATTAATAGGAATGGGTTGTCGTATACGATCTTTTATATATGCTGGAATGCTTGTAATCATGTATTTTTATACATAGTAACTTTAGATTTAAAACTATTCTCTCATCAAAAATTTGTCAATGAGATCGCATATCTGAGACAAGAACTTAAATCTATTACTTCCGATGCAATCCTGCATTTTTCAATCGTCTTAATAATCCAACACGTCTACTATATTTTTCGTGAATATAATTTAAGCGTTTTTGAAACTCAGGTTGTTTATTTTGATATTCTGCTAAATCTTTGAGCTTAACTAACAAGTTAACCGCCTCTTCATAGGGTTTTGCTTGAGCTACTAGTAACAATCTTTCAATATTTGACCAAGCTTGTGTTGCTTGGTTGGCAAACTGTTTTAATTCTTCAATTCTTTTCTTCTCTGCTGCTTGTTCTTTTTTTATGCGATTTTTTTCCTCCTCTTGTTTGGCAGTTTGTAGTAGTTGCAATATGCTTCTGGAAGACTTTTTTTCAAATTGAATAAATGTTATTTTTTTGGATAATTTTTGTTTAAACTTAATTGCCAAATTTGGTTGTTCTTTTAACAATTGTAATAAAATAAGATCGCATTCTTTTCTTGATAGCTGGGAGATTTTTTCTAACCAAATTTCATCCGTAATTGATGTTAATTCTTGGCTTGATTTTGCTGCAACTTTAACTAAATATTTATCCAACTCAAATAATTTTATAAAAGAAGTTAGCGATCGCGATAGTTTATTTAATCCTGGTGGTACAGGTGGCTCATATTCTTTCTCGTCAATATCTTGTAGAGTAATTGCTTTCAACCAAGCAAGATAAAGCAAGCGATAATCTTGTTTTAAGATATCATTTCGTAAATCGATAATTTCAGCTAACTCTCCTCCTCCCTCAATCCAACCAAAACCGTCTTCAAGGTTATAGCAGATATCTAAAATTACATAATTACCGATTTTCGATACAGATATACAGTCTTCAATGCAATATGCTTGAATTTGCTTAATATCGATTAGAGATTTGGGAAATCGAAACATTAATTGTTGAGTACCCCAATTAGCTATATAGTACATAGCATCAAAATACTTAGCTAAAATAGCTTGAGGAGTGCTGCGAAAATCTCCATAACTATAGGTAAAGATGGCTCTGGTAGCTGTAAGCTCAACTCTACTGGATAATCGACTAATAATCTTGCGTTCTTTATTGTTTAGCGGACGATCTATGGTCTGAAATTCGTAGTATTGATACTCACTCATTAGAGTCTTCTAAACGATAGATAATATTGAGACAATTATATAGTCGTTCTAATTAATTTCCGTACTATCTCAGTAATTTGTTCGGGGGATTAGGGATTAGGGGTTAGGGATTAGGGAGC
>NZ_JBZNBU010000438.1:0-2479 GCF_058530065.1 Waterburya sp.
AGCCAGCGCGATCGCCAGTCGAAAATTCCGATGGTGGGTATTTTAGCTACTGCTAAAAAATTAGAATTACCCAGTTATGAAGAGGGTTTCGACCGACTATATCATGTTAAACTTGCCCCGAATAATTCCTTTGCGATCGAACCCTGGATTGAATAATGCACTTTGATGAATTTGATGCCAAAATGCGAGTCTACGAAACGACTCACGACTATTCTGTTTTACCTAATGTTTACATGGTAGCCAGACTAGACGGACGTAATTTCACTCGTCTAACTAAAGAAACCCATCAATTTAAAGCCCCTTTTGACGAGCAATTTCGCGATTATATGTTGGCTACAGTCGAACATCTGATGACTTGTGGTTTTAAAGTAATTTATGGCTACACTCAAAGCGATGAAATCTCTCTGTTGCTCGATATTGCCGATAATACCTTCAGTCGCAAACTACGGAAGCTAAATTCGGTTTTAGCCAGCGAAGCTAGTGCCAAATTTTCTTTGCTACTCCAAGATATTGGTTGCTTTGACTGTCGCATTTCTCAGTTACCCAATATCGAGTTAGTAGTTGACTATTTTCGCTGGCGACAACAGGATGCTGATCGCAATTCTCTGAGCGCCCATTGCTATTGGTGTTTGCGTCGAGATGGTCGAACTGCCAGAAAAGCAACATCAATCATGAGTGGTATGTCCCAAGGGAATAAACATGAATTGCTATTTGAACATGGGATTAATTTTAACAATTTGCCCTCTTGGCAAAAAAGAGGCGTTGGAGTTTATTGGCAGGAATACAACAAAGAAGGATACAACCCTCAAACAGGAGAAAATACTATAGTAAATCGTCAGAAAATTTATTTGGATTTAGAAATTCCCATGAAGGATGAATACAGTCAATTTATTCGCAATTTAATTGGAGATCGACTTCAAAACCCCATCGAGGAATAATTTGCAGCTTTTGAGGATCGTCTGTTCGGCGATCGCAGTATTAAATAGAGTTTATTTATGACCAGACTTAAAAAGAATGCAACAGTTTAATTGTAAATACTCTTGATTGCATATTTTCAGAGTATCTTTACCTTTACCTGTTGCAAGCCTCTAGTTATTGATTTGTGTCGAAGGCAATTTTAGTTTTCGGAATTCTCTTCCTCGTTGATTTTAGGCACAATATCAGGGCGTTCGGCATTTTCCCATCCCGCAGGGCGTTTGGAATTGTACCAAGCCAAAGAGCCGATAGATACGGCAGCAATAAAGCCTACTACATACACGGCGACAAAATAAGTAGGAAATTCTCCCGCTACTGCAAATATTAAATTCATGTGCAAATTAAAGAAGTAATCTTAATGTTAATAATTCGTAATATTATCAGATAATTTCCCTCGTGTCTTCCATCTCTGAAACGGCAAAGAACGAAGGCAGATTTCCGATCCCAGAAAAATTAAAGATTACTATTATAAATTTTCAGTAGACCAAGAATTCCAAGATGCAATTATTAGAGAAACACCAACTAAAGATAATTTTAAGATCCAAGGAGCGCAAAATAAAGTTACTAACGAAAAAGTAACGGACGTAAACCCGATCGCAGCTTTGAAGACATCATCATTGATTTTGAAACTGATCAGTAAAGTAATGATGGCGATAGATAGAGTCACTAATGAAAGGCTGAGCATGGGATAGACCTCTGATAATAATTTTTATAGGCATTTTTACGCATTTATAAATAACTGACTTCCGTTTTTAGCTTAGTTTTTACGGTCGAGCGTAAAAAGACAAATGTAGATTAACCTTAATATTAAGATATAATAATTTTCATTTTATTTGTCAACCAATAAGTATTGTTTATAACTAATGACTAGTAGTTGATTCGCGGTATTTTTCCAACCACTCCTGACATTTAGACCGTAGCTTGGCTCTTGATTGAGTGTCTATACCATGTGGATCGAAGCGATAGCGATAGTGAATTTCAATAATAACTTCTAAGTCTCGAATTCCGTAACTAATTTCAGGATTATTTTGCAATTTAGTCAGCCAATCTTTCCAAGTTTCAGAGCGATCGCGTCCCAATCCGATTTTGTTTAATTCTTGCTCGATCGCGTAAAGTTCGGAGTCAGCACCAGTCACTAGTCGTTCGGTTTGCTTGTGGTTGATTCGCTGCATGGTTAAACGTCTTTTTTCTCCTCGATCGGTAAACTCTCTAATGAGAATTACCCCTAAAGGAATAGCTAACAACCACAGGAAATTAGTCTTGCCTAAATTTTGCCAAACCGTGACAATTCGAGCAAACTGAAACCCAATCCAAGAAAAAAGATCTTTCCAGTTTTGCCATGGGGATTGGTTGCGATTTTCAAAAGCAATCCAAGAAGCAGGAGTAGTATCGAAAGTTTGCCACTTGCCATCTAGATATACTTGAGTCCAAGCATGAGCGTTACGCGATCGCACTATATATTGCTTTTCTAATTTGCTGAATTCCCTCACTGAATATCCCACCA
>NZ_JBZNBU010000439.1:0-1192 GCF_058530065.1 Waterburya sp.
ACCTGTATAAATTCAATCGAGCGGTTAAACACTATATATAGTAATTGACTTACTCTAGGTTTTCTCAACTAATAACTAGTAACTAATAACTAACAACTATAACTAGATCGGTAATCAGTAGCTTAACCCGAACTGAGGTTACTTAATTCCAAATTGTTCGCCACCAGGGAATTACCTTAGCTTCAACAAAAGAAATCTTGTCACGGATATCATCAATCTTCCAACCTGTTAAGTTAGCTAGATTTTGGGCTTCTCGTTCTTGTCGCTCTAAAACTCCCTGTAGATATTGATTGGCTGCACTACAAGTCATTTCTCCGTCATAGGGATGGCGGATAATATACCTACCTTGGAAATTAGAGCGATCGCTCGTAGCTTGGAATTTGAGATCTTCGGGGAATTTATCGCGAGAATAACGAACGTGGAGGCGAGTAATAAAGACGTTGTTACCACCCCAACGAGGATTAATATTTTGATTTTGTCCCAACCAAAATACTCCTGCCTGTTTTAATTCTTCTTGGTTCAAAGGTTCCGCAGAACAAGGATCGCAAGTCGCCATATCCCAAGCATATTCGAGGAAAGCCACCTGTTTGTTTTCCTGTTCGTAGGATTTTTGGAACATCGATTGATAGAAGTCTTTGAACTCTGCTTGGACAAATTCTGGTACTTCAGTATTAGAAGGAACTTTAACAGTACGATAGTTAGTTAGTTCGACTTGTCCTTGAGGAGATAGTAAATAAACTAATAAGTCCTGATCTCCCTGAGCGTTCATCATGCCCAAACGAATGGGTAACATAAATTTGGGAGATTCAAAAGCGATCGAAATCGGTCTGAGTTTTTCAAAGCCTTGACTATCAAATTCTTCGAGGTTCACTTTAGCGACAAAGAATTTTAGATTTTGTTTGATATAAGGTTGCAGTAATTCCGCTGCACCTTTAGGTATTTTATAATCATTCTGAATCAACCAAGTTTCCAAACCATCTGATTCCTTGGCACTGAGAATTACAATGTCATATTCCCCAACAGTAAACTGTTCTTCCACCGTAACTCCTAGATCTGCTGCTGCTTGTTGGGGTAAAGGTACTCTAGCAGATTCGCTAACACCTCTAGTAGCACCCAATCTACGTTTTCTTATAGATCGATTGCAAGGATCTTCATCAAAATATTCCACCAACCTCGGTGCGCTAAAACCATC
>NZ_JBZNBU010000440.1:0-6974 GCF_058530065.1 Waterburya sp.
AGCTTTTAAGAAGCTAGTACATTTTATTTTGTTAAGTGCAAGAAAAATAACCTTGTTTATCAAAAAACTTTGCACTTTACTTGAATAAAAAGTCTTGAAACGCTTATATTTAATTGATTTTGACTTATTCAGCAAGCCCTAAGTAACCATTTATTATCCTCAATTAAAAAGCTAGTCTCCAATATCTTTACCAAGGATTGCCCACAATGGTAAAAGAACTCCAATAAAATGGATGGGTTAGATCTGCATCTTGAATATTGCTAGGAAGAGAGAAGGTGCGATCGCCAGTAATTAATTTTCCTGGCTCTAAACGCAAAGTCTGTTCGATCGCGGCTATTTGTGCTTGTCGTAGTGCTTCTGCTTTGATGGGGGCGGTTTGTAATTCTTGATAGAACTTAGACATCATCGACAGCGTACCGCGATCGCTGACATACCAAAGACTTCCTAGGGCAGATTTAACTCCCGCTTGGTGAGCTAACCCTGCAAAGCCAAATTCTACATCAGGGTCGCCAAAAGCAGTTCTACAAGCACTCAACACCATTAATTCTACTTGAGGATTATTTAATCCCAATTCCCTAACTTTATCTAGTTCTAACTTGCGATCGCCAAATTGGATAAAAGAATTTTTGGGCGTACCAGGGGTGAATTCCGCATGGGTAGCTAGATGGAGAATACCAAAGGGATTGGCAGATTGCATCTGTTGCAGATTTTCAATGGTAAAGTTTTCCCCCAGAAAAGAACTACCTTTCGACCAAAGTTGTTCGGTAATCAAATCGACTTCTACTGGTGCTGCGGGGAGAGGATCGAGAGCAGAATCGGTGGGGAAATTTTCCGCACCCATGGCTAATAATCCCAAATCTTTGATGTCTTGATAGCGAGTGTCAGTCAAACTCAAACTGGGCATTAAACCCACACTATACTTTTGAACTAGATATTGTTCGCCATCGTGTAAGGCTGCAATCGGCACAGTCCGCAAACCACTATCCATGAGGAAAACTAGATTATCGATTGCCCGTTCGTTTAATTCTTGCTCGATTGGTTCGATTAACCATTTATGCAATTGTTGACCGAGAGGCAAAAAGTATCGTTCCGATCTTTCCTGAAAAATACTTTGAGAAAAACGACGGGCGACTTTACTGACATTCGAGCGAGTTACCCATTGACCATTTTCATCTTTAACTTGCTGGCGAATTATATCTCCTTCAGTAGTTAGCACGATCAATTCCAGGCGATCGTCGGATTGGGGTAAAATATTGCTATTGCGTCCCTGAATGGCATCTACCCCCGCAGGGAAAAAGGCTACATAAATTAAAGCTGGTTTTGCCCCTGTAGATTCTTCCACATTGCTTAGATTTTGTTTTACTTGAACTAAATCCACTTCTAAATTATCTGCACCAACTTTTTTAGCAAACAAAGAAGAATTGTTATAGTAATTTGTGTAGCTTTGAGCAAAGTCAGAGTCAATTAGAGGTAAAAGAGTCGCAACATAATTATTTTCGTCCCTAGCACCACTCTCAAAAGCTATATCGCCAACAGTAGTAGGAATTTCCGATTCATTATCCTCCGCAGTTATTTCTTCAGGCACTTCAATATTAGGAAAAGGAGGAAGATCTTCAGTAGGAATAATAACAATCGGTTCTGTTTCTGAGATATTTACGTTGTCTCCAATTAGTTGTTCTTCTGGACTATCTACATTAACTTCCGTCCCTTCTAGAATAATGCTACTGGCAGGAGTATTTTCAACCCCCGAAATAGTGCCATCTACTGTAACCGTACCTCTATCTGTACTTAAGGTAATATTATCGCCAATAATACTATCTACATCCACATTACCCAATTCTCCATCACGCACGATTAGGGTCACATCACCAGTACCAGCATTGAGCAAGACATCATCAGAAATTGTAATATCAGCTTCTCCAGGATCGCGAAAATCTAATTGAGTACCGTTACCGCTAGTCTCGTTAGCAATGATGGTGATATCTCCATTGTCAGAAATGATACTAGAATTAACATCAACGCTTCTACCTGCTTGAAGGGTTAAATTTCCGCCATCTCCTTCGGTGTTATTAATATTAATTTCTTCAGTGGTAATCCGAATATCGTTGTTCGCTTGTAGGGTTAGATCCGTACCTGAATTAAGGATATTGACAATGGTTTGAGGAGCAATAGAGAAAGAATCCCCAGGATTCTCTGCAAAAGCAATATTGCCTTCAATAGTTTCTAAAGGCTGGAACTCTATTTGTTCGGTACTAGTTACAAATGCTTCTCCTGCTTGAGTTGTTCCTGTTCGTTGGTCAGTATTTCCTTGCGCCCCAATTAAAACTAGATCGGAATCTCCTCCTGCAACCGCACCACCAAAACCACCTCCAGTAACAGGATTGGGGTTTTCTAGAGTATCGCCAACTTGGGTTCCGTCGGCAGCAAACACGAAAGCTTGCCCCGCACCATTACCATCCGCGCCAATTAAAATGTTTCCTTGTACTTCTGCAACAGAACTTCCAAATCTATTTCCGCTAGGATCGGGATTATTAAAAGACTGTATTTGATTACCACTAGTATCGAATAAAAATGCTTGTCCATCACCTCCATTATTAGAAGGTGCGCCTACTATAAAATTGTTTTCTATTCCTGCAACGGAATTTCCAAATTGACCATTATTTGTAGGATTTGGATTATTGTAAGTTTGAAGTTGGGAGCCACTTTGATCGAATAAGAATACTTGACCTGCTCTATCTACTTCACTAGAGATATTTCCAGGTGCACCAATTAAAATGTCTCCGTTAACCTCTGATACCGAAAGACCAAAAGCATTACCCGAACCAGATATATTTTCTGCAATGGAAGGATTAGGATTGCTAAAAGTTTGAATTACATTAATAGGATTGTTACGATCTATCAAAAATGTTTGTCCTGCTCTTTCTATTCCTTCAACGGTATGTCCTGGTGCACCAACTACAATTCTGTTGTTGCCAATCGAAACTAAAGAAGCACCAAAGTTTTGATCTCCAGGTGGAATATTACCAACAAAATCAAACTCAAAACGTGCATTAGCATTAGGATTGTCATAAGTCTGAATAGGAGAGGTGTTTTCTTTGTTGAATAAAAAAACTTGTCCTGCTTCTGAAACGTCATTAGAAATATTTCGAGAAGCACCAACTAAAAATTCATTGTCTCCCGATTCTGCTACTGATATACCAAAAAAACCGCCGACTACTGGATTTGGATTATCGTAGATTACTGGATTTTGACCATTGCGATCGAATAAGAAAGCTTGTCCTGCATTTTGGATTCCATCAGTAGAATCATAATTCGGTGCGCCCACTACCAAATCGTCTCCTACAATAGCTACTGAAAAAGCAAATCCTACCGCAGTTCCAGTTATCGATTCAGGATCTGGATTAAATAAGGTAGCTAAAGGACTATCAGGATCGCCGATAGTAATGTTTTTGGGGTCTAATAATAGTTCCCCTGCTTGTCCGAGGGGAGAACTAGCATCTACCGTACCTGTAAAGACCAGTAACTCTTTGCCCGATATTTCTACCAAGCCTCCATCGCCTCCATTTTCGCCACCCGTAGCGGTGATTTCTCCTGTCATGCGGGTTAGGGAATCCGACCAAACAATGCCTTCTCCGCCATTACCATTATCTGTAGCGTCAACGGCAATAGTAGAGTTATCGTCTACTATGGTGTGGCTGGCGTTGGGTATGTTGCCACTTCCTTGAAAGTCGCCACCAATGCGGACATTACCCCCCGCAGTTATGCCCGTAGCCTGAATATTTCCTGAAAGTAACCCGACTTTATTACCTGTAAGGTAAACTTCTCCTCCTGTGATGCCAGAGACATTAATCTGACCAGAGGCTATAGTTAGGGCTGCTTCGGGATGGAAACTAGTGACCGTATCATTGATAGTTATCGAACCATCGTCATTAGCAGTCAAACCTGCATCTATATCATTGCTAGTTAGTAGGGTGGGTAAGTCTTTAGCAGTAAAAGGTAAAACATTACCATTACTATCTCTTGGGGGTTCGATATCTAAACTGAGTAGATGTCCCTCTTGGGAGATTCGCACCCTGCTACTACCAGGAATAGCGGAAAGAGTAACGCTGCCAGCAGGGCTGTTTATTTCCCCTGTATTGATGACATTGCCCCCTAAAAGGGTTAAATTGTTGCCTTCTGCCAAACTTAAATCGCCATTATTAATAATTGTTCCCGAATTTGCTCCATCAAAGGCAAACTGGGAAGGCGTTCCAATCAGACTTTGGTAGCTATTGTCTCCTACGGCATTAAACCAAAGATTGTCGGCAAAACCGATACCTGTGGCAGTAGTAGCGATAAAGTCTCCTGGTACGTTTAGTTGTGCTTCCGCCCCAAAAATAATTCCCGCAGGATTCATTAATAAAAGATTGGAATTTCCCCCCGTAACTTGCAGTAAACCATTGATTACAGAAGGATCTCCGCCATTTATCCGTCCTAAGATGTTGCGAATATTAGGATTAGAGATAAAATTGGCTATTTGTTCGTTGGAAAGATTGAAACGACTAAAACTGTGAAATAGATTTTGACCATCTCCTGAAAAACTACCACCCTCAATATTTAAAGTATTGCCATCCGTATTAATTGTTGTTCCCGTACCGTCGTTGTTAGGAACGATCGCATCGGCTAAAACAGAGTTTTTTCCTGTCAAAACCGCCAAAAAAGCTAATAGTAATGATTGAGAAAGTTGAGAAACTCCAAATGAAAATTTACAGGTAGGTTTAACTTTAGTTGAATGCTTGATAGAAGATGGCATTTTGAACAACAAATATTGATGGGTGCAGATTGATTGTTACCAAAGTCAGAGATAAAAATTTGGCTGTCAACAATTTTACTACTTACCAAGATTATTCATTGTTTCTATGAGAATATTTTCATTTTTTTTTAATCTTGTTTGAGTAAGCAATCTAATAATATCTACATAGCAAGCCTGTATTTGACTTAAAACAAGCTAGTTTAGCTCAAATACCGAAACAAAAATTTACAATAGCTAATATATTTTATTGTCTAAATGAAAAAAGCGATCGCCATCTCAACCCCCCAATACTTATTAGCATTTACTTCAACATTAGGCTGGCTGGTTTATAGTAATTGTCAATTAAAAGCGATCGCAGCGGATAAATTGAATACTACAATTAATCAAAGTATTAATCAAAATATTAATAAAAATACGATTGCTCAGGTCAATCAAGAAGTAGTAGAACCACCTCAACTCCTACCAGAAGAAACAAGTCCGCCTCAGATCGATCGCGATCGCGCCCCTAGATTAGACGACGATACCAATGTGGCAATTAAAACAGTTCGAGTTGCAGGGGATACAATTCTTGACCAATCAGAAATAGATAACATTTTTCAACCCCTAACAGGAAAAACAATTACTTTAGGGGAATTAAGACTGGCGGTTGACGATCTGACCCAGATTTATTTAGAACGGGGTTATGTTACCTCCAGGGCAGTATTAGATGAATCTTCTGTCGATAGTGGCAATATTCAAGTACAAATTCTGGAAGGGACAGTTAAAGAAATCAAGGTTGAAGGGACGCAACGGCTAAAAAATTACGTGCGATCGCGAGTGAATTTGGCAGCGGGTACGCCATTGAATACCGCCAAACTGGAAGATAGTTTGCGCTTGTTGCGTCTCGATCCTTTATTCGACAACGTAGAAGCTAGTATCACTGCGGGAGACAATCCAGAAGTCGGAAAAAGTGTTGTACAGGTAAGGGTAACAGAAAGCGATCGCCTAAACTTACAAGTCAGTCTCGATAACTATTCTCCTCCTAGTGTTGGTGCAGAACGTTTGGGACTAGAAGCCGAATATCGCAGTCTATTGCGCGGAGGGGATAAAATTTCAGCCCGTCTTTATCCTCGAATCTCAGCTTTGACCGATACTTTTGATTTTGGGGTTAACTATCAAATTCCCGTTAATGCTAGAAACGGTACGGTAAGTGCGGGGATTGATATTAATCGCAATGAAGTTATCGATCCGATTGGCGAAGACCTTGACGATCTTGAAATTGAAGGAGAAAGCGAACGAGTTAGTTTGGGGTTTCGCCAGCCCATTATTCAAAATCCCAGACAAGAATTAGCCCTCTCTCTCGATTTTGATTATCAGGATGGTCAAACTTTTCTATTTCAGGAAGGAATTAACTTCGGTTTGGGTCCCGATGAAGATGGAGTCAGCACTACGAGCGTTTTTCGCTTCGGTCAAGAATATATTAGAAGACAAGTTTCTGGGGCTTGGGCATTGCGATCGCAACTTAATTTGGGAACTGGTTTGTTTGGGGCAACAGAAAACGACGAACCTATTCCTGACGGTCGGTTTTTTAGTTGGTTTTTACAAGCCCAAAGAGTCCAAGTGTTGAATAGCGATAATTTTTTAATTATTCAAGCCAACTTACAACTAACTCCCGACAGTTTATTGCCTTCCCAACAGTTTGTGATTGGTGGGGGACAATCGGTTAGAGGATATCGCCAAAACGTGCGCTCTGGAGATAACGGGCTGATTCTTTCCGTCGAAGATCGCTGGACTCTGGTGAAAAACCAAGCAGGAGAACCGTTATTTACTTTTACTCCTTTCGCCAATTTGGGTACGGTTTGGAATCAGGGAGATAACCCCAATGAATTACCCGACGAAAACTTTATTGCCGCCATTGGAGTTGGTTTTATTTGGCAACCTCTAGATGGTTTAAACATTAGGTTAAACTACGCTCCGCCTTTGGTGAGCTTAGACGATCGAGGAGATAATATTCAAGATGATGGTTTGCATTTTAGTTTGAATTATGGTTTATCTCTATAAAATATTACTTAACCTCAGTTCGGGTTAAGCTACTGACTATCGATCTAGTTATTAGTTATTAGTTATTAGTTAGGGACGTTTCATGAAACGTCCGTACTAGTTATTAATTAAAGCTTATTTGTATTACAAGCAGCGATTAAAA
>NZ_JBZNBU010000441.1:0-2238 GCF_058530065.1 Waterburya sp.
AACCGTTCGAGTTAAATCCAACCAGGGAGAAGAAATAGTATCTGGATGCGGTTTGTTTTGCCACATTCTAGGTGCTAAAGAGTCATCTATAGTTAGACCATCGTAATAAAGTAAAACTTTAACTTGTTCGGGATCTATTCCTTCTCTTGCCAAAGCTTCTTTAATTGCCAAAACAGATCTGATATGAGTTTCGATTACACGCTTGTCTGTATATAATACTTCATCGATTTTTTTTCCTGTAGTTGCTCCAATAACTTCATAGTGTTCTCGATTATTTTTAATATCTAAGTCAGTTAATTTTGGTTGAGTCGAAGCTATTAGTAAGGGAAACATAGAAATCGCTAGTAGTTGTTGAATCACTTTTAAAATCTCCTTTTTTATTGTTGAAGTAAGTTATAGCGAATTATCGATCGCTTCAACAACTTTTGAATTTGATTAATGGTCGTGACAATCTTATCGGTAATTTAATAATTACACCGATCGCCATGCAAATATATTGCTTTTAAAGCATAATAAGCACGCCTAATAGTCAAATAAAACTAACAAGATATATTTCGCTAACACTGACATAAAAAATGTCAATAGTTAACAATAAAACCAATAAATACTAATTCAATCTGGCGAAATAATTCGCCTTAATAATGCTTCAATTCATACCTGTATTATTGATAACACTTAAGGAAGGGGGAATGTCAAGGCATATTATAAATTTTAAGTAAAGTAAATTAATCTGGCATTTATTATCTTTATCGAATAATTATTTGATGTCGTTTTTTTTACTTAAATGAATTTACTAATTAATAGTTGATTAATGGGGTTTATTACTGTTTTGTAAATCGAATTAATACGTAAGTAATTGTATGAATAAAGTGCAACTGTTAATATTGATGTTTGTATGATTAGAAGTGTAGTTTAACTAGACATATATAGATGTTGGGTTTCGTACCTCTACCCAACCTACTGATTCGTCATCGTAGTCTACATTTTCAGGAGGATCTGGAGGCTCGAAATTCGATCGTTCGTTAAGATTTCTACTATTCAGCAGACTAGTAGTTACTCGCAAGTCATTTTCTGCAATAACATTATGAGCTACAGTAAGTACATGATTTGGTAGAATTAAAGTTCCCGTACCTTCGTTAGTGGTAGTAGTAGTAGCTACATCTATTGTAGTAACTGTGGAATAAGGAAAGAGGAATGGACGATTAATAGTTGTTCTATCATCATTACCAAATATAAATCTGTCAGTCATGTAAATTTATCCTTGAGTTCAAATAAAAAATTACATTGCCGATCTCGGCAATTTTTTAAGGCAGGTTTTCCTGCCTTCTTTTGTGTATTTAACTATTCCTAATAAGCTATTTTTTAGGGTTACACCTAAAACATCTTCACTCTCTTCAAATAAATAATATTTACCTTGTTTATCTAGCTTAAATACTTGAAAAAGAGATGGTTTTGAAAAACCTGGAGAACGGTTTCTTTGTCTTAACAAGATATCTCCTTCTAAAGTTAGAGATCCAACACCATCAATAACTATCATTACGTCACTGTTTAGTTTTTTAATTATAGTTCTAGGAAGTTGTTGACCTCTCCAATTGTAACCAGAATAACTAAATCCTACTGCTACCCAATCCTTAGAAATTACTAGAGTTGTTCCCATAATAGATTTGGGTGCTGTTAACAGTGTAGGCTTTGTTTTTATTTTTTCTACATCGTATAGCCATGCTCTTTGAGATTTATCTTGAGATTTATTCCAAGTAAAATCACCTACTAAAAGTAAATTATTTTTGAGTTCTAGGGCAGTACCAAAACTAGAATTAGGTTCTGGATATTCTGGAGCTAAAACAGTCTGTAATTTACCGTCATTTAAGAGTAACTTTACCTCTCGACTACTTTGCTGTTGTTCTGGTTGTTTTTCTCGTATAAGATCGAAAGCAATTCTTCCTTTGTCTAAAGCGACAGAACTTCCCCAAAAAACATTTTGAGATTTTGAATCTATACGTTTTACTGACTTGTTAAGCTCCAGGTTAGTTTTGTATAAACTATTCGGATGTTCCCAATAATAATCATCAAATAGCTCTTTATCGATCTCATATTTTGGATTAGATACTTTACTATCAAAAGGATACCTTGTAGCACCTATTACCAATAGAAAATTTTTTAATTTTAAAATTCTACCAAAACCAATTTTAAGTTTATCTGCAATACAATTTTTTGGTGGTACAATTTTTTGGTTTTTCT
>NZ_JBZNBU010000442.1:0-3284 GCF_058530065.1 Waterburya sp.
CCCTGGGCTTTGATTGGCAATATGAGTCATGTCAATGTTGTTGCATCTATGGCGAGAGAGCTATCGGGAATAAAAACCCGTCTGCTGTTAGTCGAGCAAAACACTGTGTCTGTGGAGCAAAATAACCTCGCACTGCAACGGGCAAAATTAGTCCCTTATTTGATGAAATTCTTTTACCCTCGTGCCAATGCTGTGGCGGGGGTTTCAGCTGGAGTTGCTAGGGATTTGGAAGATACTTTAGGGTTGAAACAGAAAAGCGTGGAAGTGCTTAACAATCCCATTGTCAATCAAGATCTAATCGAGAAAAGAGCGGGAGATTTAGACCATCCTTGGTTTGTCCCAGGAGAGCCTCCAGTATTTTTAGCGGTGGGAAGATTGAATCCCCAAAAAGACTTTCCCAATCTTTTGCGCGCTTTTGCTCAAGTGAGACAAGAAACAGAAGCAAGATTGATTATTTTAGGAGAAGGAGACGATCGAGAACAACTAGAAAAATTAGTTACTGACCTGGATATTGAGCGAGATGTGTTGCTTCCTGGTTTTGTTAAAAATCCCTATGCCTATATGAGTCGGGCTAGTTGTTTTGTTCTATCTTCCAGAGGAGAAGGATTGCCAACAGTCTTAATCGAATCAATGGCTTGTGGTTGTCCTGTGGTAGCGACTAATTGTCCTAGCGGTCCCGATGAAATTTTGGATAATGGAACTTATGGTAATTTAGTCCCAGTTGAAGATTCCGATGCTTTAGCTAAAGCAATGCTGGCTACTCTAGCCAATCCTTTACCCAAAGAGACCTTAATGGCAAGAGCTAATGAATATTCCACAGAGAAAGTGATTAATGCTTATTTCTCTTTACTAAATCGAGTTTAATTTTAATCACTTAAAGTTATCTTTAGTTTCTAGTTTTTAGTTTTTGCAGTTTGAGAATCTGATAAATTAATAACTGTTCCTTGCCTATGAAATAACGTGGATTATTCGGTAGCTGATTTAAGACAAAACTACACCCTAGCGGGATTATCAGAAGAAAATGTCAAATCTAACCCGATCGAGCAATTTCAGATTTGGTTACAACAAGCCCTAGATGCAAATTTACTCGAACCTAATGCCATGACTTTAGCTACTGCTACTCCTGATGGCAAGCCTACCGCTAGAATCGTCTTACTCAAAGGAATAGATCGACGAGGTTTTGTTTTTTACACTAATTATGAAAGCCAAAAAGGGCAGCAGTTAACTGCCAATCCCTTTGCTGCCCTGGTTTTTCTTTGGGATAAATTAGAAAGGCAGGTTCGGATTGAAGGAAAAGTAGTCAAAATTAACCGAGAAGAATCGGAAGCTTATTTTCATTCTCGCCCTAAAGCTTCTCAATTGGGTGCTTGGGCATCAGATCAAAGTCGAGTTATATCCAGTCGTAAAATTTTAGAACAAAAGTTAGCTAGCTTAGAATCTAAATATGAGGATGAAGCAAACATACCCATCCCTAATTATTGGGGAGGATTTAGAGTAATACCCAGCCTGATTGAATTTTGGCAAGGTCGTCCTAGTCGCTTGCACGATCGCTTAGCCTACCATTTACAGGATGATGGCACTTGGCAGATTCAAAGACTTTCCCCTTGAAAAACAAATAACTAATAACTAATAACTAAAGCGATCGCTCGGTCAGTAGCTTATCCCGAACTCAGCTTAAATAATTCCCTCGATGATTCTTTTAGCTTGACTGCCATAACCGCCACCAAAAAGATTGAAGTGATTGAGAACGTGATACAGGTTATAAATACTTTTGCGTTTTGGATAACCTTTGTCTAATTCCCAGGTTTCGTTATAACCTCGATAAAAAGCTGAGGGAAAACCACCAAATAACTCTGTCATCGCCAAATCGGTTTCGCGATCGCCATAATAGGTAGCAGGATCTAAAATCACAGGTGCGCCATCGGCACGAATAGCTGCATTTCCCGACCAAAGATCGCCATGGAGTAAAGAAGAAGTGGGGTTGCGATCGCCCAATCTATCCCGAATGGCATTCACTATGCGATCGCGACTGGGAAAATTCCCCCCACGGCGTTGAGCCAGTTTTAATTGATAGCCAATACGCTGTTCGGCAAAGAAATCTGCCCAATTCTCCATTGGAGTATTGATTTGAGGAGTCGAACCAATGGTATTATTCATCTCCCAACCAAAGCTACTCGAAGTTCCTTGACGGTGCATTGTTGCTAATTGCCTGCCCATCTGTTGCCAACTATCTTTGTTTCCCCCAGCTAAATCAAACCATTCCAAAACGATATAACTGCGATCGCCTGCCGTTCCCCAACAGATCGGCTGAGGCACAGAAATAGTCTGGGTGGCATACATTTGTTTTAGTCCTAAAGCTTCTGCTGCAAACATTTCCACGCGATCGCTCTGATTTAATTTGACAAAATATTTTGCTTCTTTCCCTTTAACTCGATAGCCTTGATTGATGCAACCGCCCCCTACTCCCCGAAGATCGGCAACAGTAAATTCTTTTCCTGTAGCTTGAGCAATGGCTTGGGCGATTTCGATCCAGGTTTGATTGACGGTCATGGCGAGCTATTAGTAATTAGACTTAGAAAAATCTTACATTAAATTTAACTATCGATCGTGGCAATCAGATTTCACTCCAAATCTCCCGAATATTCTTGGTTATCTAACTTTTCCCATCATAGATTTATGCTGGATAATCTTCGTTGGTTGAGTGTCGAACATTATTATCAAGCTCAGAAATTCCCCCAAACAGATACCTTCGATCGCATCCGCAATGCAACTACATCTTTGCAAGCTAGAAAAATTGCTCGCAACCGTTCATTAGTACCGCGATCTGATTGGTCGGAAGTTAAGGAACAAGTGATGATTCGAGGAGTTTCTGCTAAATTCGAGCAAAACAGAAAACTATTAAAAAACTTGCTGGCTACCAAACCAGAAATTCTGATTCATCATTCTTCTAAGGACTTATTTTGGGGACAGAATGAAGCAGGTATTGGTGACAATCGACTGGGAACAATATTGATGGAAATTCGCCAAAGATTGCCATAGAATGCTCTTCACAAACAAATGGGGTTCGACCAAAATTAAAAATATCGTGTAGCATCTATAAGAACTTGAGTTTGGGTTAATCATATGGCAAAGCAAAAAGTTGGTTTATTATTTGGTGGATGTTCGGGAGAACATGAAGTATCGATAACTTCTGCTAAAGCGATCGCTTCAGCCCTACAACAAGCCGAAAATAAAGCTAAATATGAAATTTTACCCGTATATATTGACAAACAAGGTACTTGGCA
>NZ_JBZNBU010000443.1:0-1698 GCF_058530065.1 Waterburya sp.
GTAGGGGGGATGCCGAAGGCAAGGGGGTGGAGGCATGAGCCTATGAGACGGGAAGCTAATAGGACGAATAAAACCGTCCCTGAATTGACCGAGGTTTTTAGATACTATGACCTCGCGAAGCAGGTCGTAGCAGTTCATCTAGATGTTGACTGGGATAAATCTTTTTGCTGGGAGTAAATTTAGTAATAGGCACTACCACTACCACAGGAGAACTACGATTAATACCATCTCGACTAACAATTACAATTGGTCGTTTACCTGCTTGTTTGGAATCTTGAGTGGGATCTAGATCTGCCTGATAAATATCTCCTCTAATCATTGTTGAGATTTGCTACCTCTGAATCGCTACTGGCAAATTCCGCTTCGATCTCAAGGGTTTCAGTAATATAGTCAGAATCCTCTGCCATCAGGGTAAACTCTTCGTCAATTAACTCTTCCTTTCTTTGTTCAACCCAATTTTCTATAGCCTCAACTATTAGTTGATTGCGAGTAGTTATTCCCCCCGTACCAACTAGGGCATCAGCTTCGGCTGCCAAAGCATCTGGAATAGTAATGGTAGTACGCATTGATATCTATAATGATGCAACTTTTGATATCTATAATTAGATCAATATAATAGATTGAATATAAAGCAGATAATCATTTAATCGAATTGGCGATCGCTTTAGTGATTTTAAATAAGATACAGCAATATTTAAACTCCACTGCAATGTCTTATTTCTGGCAAGCGATCGCATTCTTTCAATTATTTTCTGATAAATCTTTAATATCTTTGGGGAATTGTCCCGACTCTACCATCTTGGAGAAAACTCGGTAACAGTCTCGCTTGTCTCCTTCTTTCCTCGCGCATTCCCTTGCGCCTTTCGGCGGCGCGGGGTCGCTCGTCTTCCTTGGATATCCCAACCACAGAATAATAATTGTTTTTTGCTGGGGAAAGACTTTAAAAAAAAGCCTGTACCTGTTGGGTAAGCCCATTTTCTTCATGCGGCTGTACTTATTAAGAGGCTTTCTAAGGGCAAAATAAGATGCCAAGGGATCGGCAGGTATCTTTACCTCAATGCCTACGGTAACTGCTTTCAGTAACTTGACTTGAGGATGTTTGATAAAGTCTGGGGTAGTTAATTTGGATTTTAAAGCTTTAACTGACTCTAACAATTCAGTTCTTTGTCGATCGAACAGGGGATGAAACAAAATGCTCCAACCGTTAATCTTCATCCAGTTCTACTCCTGCTAACAAATCGTTTGTCTCTTGGCTCATTTGGGCTGTGTAAGGGACTAAAGATTCGGGATTTTCAATAGCAGATTGGAGTAGAAAGTCTAAAAATAGACTCATCATCACGTCGTCTCGGTCTTCTGACCTTTGCTTTACTGGTTCTAATCGAACTAGTAAAGTATTTTCATTTAAAACTTCTACATGACCGCTAGCACCAACCAGTTCGGGACAGTCGCGGGAAAAAGCACGAGGCAAGCGATAGCCATCTTGCGAACCAATTTTAGCAGGAGAAATTGGATAGATCTTATTGGCGTCTTCAGACATAAATCTATAGTTGTGGTTATTATAATAATTTATTATAACAAGTTGTTCGAGCTAGCTACAGTATCTAGTTTCGGTAATGCGATCGCCTGTATTATCTGTACGATATGCCGTTAGTATTATTTCCCCAGATTCAGTAACTTTAATGCCTCTGGCTGGTTGAA
>NZ_JBZNBU010000444.1:0-1090 GCF_058530065.1 Waterburya sp.
AATGAATACTTAAGCGGTAGTGGAACTGGTGCGTTAATCTTAAAACTTCGTCTACAAGCAATTCAAGAATTATTCGACTATGTAATTATCGATGTTCCTCCATCAAGGTCGCAAATTTGTTTTACTGCTGTCGGAGCAGCAGATGATATTTTAATACCAGCAGAGTCGGCAACTAAAGGCGTTAACTCACTATTAGATACACAAAAATTCCTAAGCGAACAAGCAACAGTGATGGCATTTGGGGGACAAGTCTTAGGAATCATTCCCTTTCGAGATCGCTGGATCGGTAGAACACAAACTTTAGAAAGTAGAGAAAATATTACCGCAATGAAGGAATTTGCAGAAGGAGTTCCCGTACTTCCGAGCATCAGAGAAAGCGAACAATTCAAAAAAGCAATTCGTCAAGGTCAATTGTTAAGCGAACGGGGAGAAGCAGATTTAGAATATCCCTTTGAAGAAATTATGGGATTATTAGAAAATTTTCAAAGTAGGAAAAACCAAAAACAAAATGTCCCAAGTCGAACCAAGATAACTGCACGATCATTTTAAGGAGCAAGATAGCAAATATTTAACAGCTTTAAGTGGGGAATGAATTGTTTTTTGCTCCAATGTATTTTCAAATAACAGAATTTAAAATGAGCCAAGACGCTTTAGAAAGACTGAGAAACAAAGCCAAACCAACAGTAAAAAACCGCGATCTGGAAACAGCTTCAGGCGGGGAAGGCAAGAGAGAAAAAAATCAAACAAGCAATGAAAGTTTTAACTCAAACATTCAAGATATCGAGATATCTACACTTTCTAAAACCGAGACTGCTTCTTCTGATGAAATAGACTCACCGAGTATGAAGCTCGAAACAAAACAAAGTACCATTCGATTGGAAAAAAGTCTGAGTCAAAGATTGACTTCATATTGTCAAGAGTCAGAGATTAGTCGAGAAGTTTTCATAGAAGCCCTTTTCGTACAATTTGAGAAAAATCAAACTTTACAATCAAAAGTTCTCAAAGAAGCTCGTCGAAGAGACGAACAAAGAAGAAAAATAGCTAATTATCGTCGTGCTAAATCAATGATTGAAAAATTTGGAACTCTTTA
>NZ_JBZNBU010000445.1:0-9521 GCF_058530065.1 Waterburya sp.
CAAGACTAGAAAACATACGCGCTCGTTACAATCGATTGCAACTTCAATTAAATATGAGTTGGCAAGAGGCTTCTGCTATGAGTGCCTTGAGTCAATCTCTAGCAGTTCAGAGGGTCTTAGAACAACTACAAGAAGTCAATGTAGCATTAGCTCAAAAAAGAAATTATTTATCGGAAAATACACCGCAAATTATCGCTTTAAAAGACGAGCAGGTAGATTTAACCAACTTGTTAGACGAACAAATAGCTCAAACTTTAGGTGAAGGACAGCAAAATATTATCAAGAAAGTTAATATTCTCAGTCTGGGCGATTTAAAACAAGAACAAATTGCTGAATTTGCTAATTTGGGTTTGCAAAAAGAAGGGTTAGAAAAACAACTAGCAAACCTTGAAAATACCTATGCCTCCTACAGACAGAGGTCTGATACTTTACCAGCATTGCAAGAGCAACAAAGAGAATTAGAACGTCGTGTTAAAGCTGCTCAATCTACCTATCAAACTCTTTTAGCAAAATTACAAGAAACTAGAATTGCCGAACAACAAAATATTGGTAATGTACGGGTAGTATCGGAAGCAGATGTTCCAGAGGAAGAAGTCGGACCCAGAAAGAAATTGATTGTGGGGGGTGCTGGGATAGCTGGTGCTTTGCTAGGAATAGGAACAGCTTTTATTTTAGATATACGAGACAAAACAATTAAAAATACCGATGAAATCAAGCAGATATTTCCCTATTCTGTGGCTGGTTTTATTCCTGATTTGAATAAAATTAATCAGAAAAAACAACCATTATTGCCTGATAGTTCGATGTCTAATCTTCCTCAGTTTGCAGCTACTTGCATTGCCGATCCTTTTGTTAGGGAAGCTTTTCATAATATTCAAATTGATTTAGGTTTGTTAGATAGCGAAATAACGAATAAGGTTATGGTTATTACTAGTGCAACAACAGGTGAAGGTAAATCTTCTGTGGCTGCTAATTTAGCTATTGCTCAAGCTCAATGTGGTAAAAAAGTTTTATTAATAGATGGAGATTTGCGTTGTCCCACTCAACATACTTTATGGAATGTTGCTAACGATTTTGGATTAAACGATGTTTTAGAGCAGGAAACTGAATGGCATGATTCTTTACATCATGTTATGGAAAACTTAGATCTCATTACTTCAGGTACTAGAAATCAACATCCAATTGCCTTGTTCAATTCTTCATTTATGGAGATTTTAATTATAAGTTTGTCCAATCATTATGACAGTGTAATTATTGACACCCCTCCTTTAGTAGGTATGTCAGATAGCAAAATTTTAGGTAAGTTAGCAGATGGATTGTTATTTATCACTCGTCCTGGATTAGCAAATTATGCAAGTGTGTTAGCAGCCAAAGAAATATTAGCAGATAAAGATTTAAATGTATTAGGAATAGTAGCTAATGGGGTTGATTTCGATCTAGAAACCTATGGTAGTAATTACTATTATGCTGATACAAAATATCTGGAAGCAATGAACAGCAAAAATGCTGCTTAAATTTTAAATGTTTAAAAAATTCAAAGCGGTGGAGCGAAAATTAAATCCAAATATTAGAAAAGTTATTCACAATGTAAGTTGGCTTTCTGGCGAGCGGTTACTAAGCATGACCCTCTCTTTTTTCGTCGGAATTTATGTAATTAGATATCTTGGTCCAGATAGCTTTGGCAAATTGAGCTATGGTATAAGTTTTGTCTACTTATTTTCCGCATTGTCTAAGTTAGGTTTAGACTCGGTGATTATTAGGGATTTAGTTCGGTATGAAGATCGAACTAATAAAATATTAGGTACATCTTTTATTATCAAAACTATTGCTTCCCTGGTGACCATTGCCACAATTATCTTGGCGGTATGGACAGTTAATCCAGATCCACAAGTACGATGGATGACATCAATTATTGCTTTGAGACTTGCATTCGATCCGTTTGAAGTAATTGATTATTGGTTTCAATCAAAGACTTATTCTAAACCAATTGTAATTGTTAAAGTTGTTCGTATATTTTTAGTATCTTTAGCGAAAATTTTAGTTGTATTTTGGCAATTACCTTTAATTGTTTTTGCTTGGTTAGTGCTAGCTGATTTTGCCGTAGGAGGTATTGGTACAGTAATAGTTTATTTCAAGGAAAAGCAAACTACATTTAGCTGGCTATTTAATCGTCAGTTAGCTATTGAACTCCTAACAAGTTCTTGGCCTCTAATTTTTTCCAGCATTATGATTTCTATTTATTTAAGAATCGATCAAATTATGTTGGGTAATATGACCAACGATGTGGAAGTAGGAAATTATGCTGCTGCAATTAAATTTTCGCAAATTTGGGGCTTCATTCCCGTATCTATCTGTTCTTCTGTATTTCCAGCCATAGTAAGAGCAAGAGAAAAAAGCCGAGAGGAATATCATAATAAGTTACAAATACTTTTTGACTGTATGGCTTGGCTATCATTCTTAATTGCTTTACCAATAACGTTTTTTGCCAAAGACATGGTTATATTTCTTTTAGGAGAACGGTATATAGAAGCAGGGCAAATTTTGACTTTTCATGTCTGGGCTAATGTATTTATTTTTCTCAATTTAGCTCGTGATAAATGGTTGATGGCTGAAAATTATACTAAACTAAGCTTTTTGGTCACATCATTAGGTGCAATTAGCAATATTCTAATTAATTTGCTCTTAATTCCCGAGTATGGTGGTACGGGGGCAGCTATAGCTACTATTATTTCTTATGCTATTGCTTCTCATATCTGTGGTATTTTTTGTCCCCCAATGTGGCAAGCAACTTGGATGTTAACTAAGTCTCTATTTATTCCATTTCGTTGGCGTCAAAATAGAACTTATTGGAATTTTTTGAAGGGAGTTATAGGAAAGCAGACAACATAGCAAAACTCGCTATCTTTTTTATAGAAACTGCTTTTTTAAGCTGCCAAATTATTGATTAAATTATTAATCAAAGCACTTGAGATAGTTTTATTCATATGACTAGTACAAATTAATCAAAATAATGAAAATTTTAGCTATTAGTACTTCTGATATCAAAGGAGGAGCTTCTCGCGCTGCATATCGTCTTCATCAAGGATTAAAAACTATTAATAATCCATCGCAGATGTTAGTTCAAGTCAAATATAGTAGCGATCCCGATGTCTTAGGGTCTAGTTCTGCTTCTGGAAAAGGACAAATAATTAGTGGTCTGAGAATAAATGGCGATAAATTACCACTAAAAATTTTTGGTCATCAAAGTATTGCTACTTTCTCAACTCATTGGCTTCCCAACTTCTTTATCGATCGCGTAAATCAAATCAATCCAGATATTATCAACCTCCATTGGGTAAGTGGAGGTTATCTTCAGATAGAAACTTTAGCTAAATTAAATAAGCCTTTAGTTTGGACGCTTCACGATATGTGGGCATTTACGGGGGGCTGTCATTATAACCAACAATGCGATCGCTATACTGCATCTTGTGGTATGTGTCCTCAAATAAAAAGCACAAAGGAATCAGATTTATCGCGCTGGATCTGGAAACGAAAAGCAAAAGCCTGGAAAAACTTAAATCTAACCATTGTTACTCCTAGTAATTGGTTGGCAAATTGTGCTAAAGCTAGTTCTCTATTTAAAGACAGGCGGATTGAGGTTATTCCTTATGGTCTCGATCTTAATACTTTTAAACCAATAAATTCGAGGGTGAGTAGAGAACTTTTAGGATTACCACAAGATAAACAACTGCTTTTGTTTACATCCCTCAAAGCCACCAGTGACAAACGCAAAGGATTTCATTTATTACAATTAGCATTAGAAAAGCTAAAGCAGACTCAAAACCCAGAAAATATTGAGCTAGCGATCGTGGGGGCTTCTTCATCTCAAAATGCTCCAGATTTTGGCTTTAAAACTCATTATTTGGGTACGCTAAATGACAATCTTACTTTAGCACTTACCTATTCAGCAGTAGACGTTTTTATTGCTCCTTCCATTCAAGATAATTTACCAAATACTGTACTCGAATCTCTGGCTTGTGGTACTCCCTGTGTCGCTTTTGAGATTGGTGGGATGCCCGATATGATCGACCATCAACAAAATGGCTATTTGGCTCAACCTTATCAAATTGAAGATCTAGCCAAGGGTATTGCCTGGATTTTAGAACATCCTGAAAGATATCAACAATTAACTAAAAATGCTCGTCATAAAACCGAACAAGAATTTCCTTTACAGTTACAAGCTACTCGATATATGGATTTATTCAATGATATTTTAAAGCAATAATTAGACATTGATAATTTTATAATTTTTAAATTACTAGTTAGGATAACAACCAAGCTTGGAGAAAATAAATGCAAAGCAATGTAGGGAAGACTTATTTGTCGCCGAAATTAATTGAGTCTTGTGAATGGGGAATTAATATTTTATTTATTCTTTATTTTTTGTCTATCTCTTTACCTTCCCCAGTATCTTCACTGCTGAATATTTTGAGTTATCCAGTAGTCGCTCTTTTAGTATTATCGCAATGGAAAAAGATTGCTTATTTAATTAGCCAAGATTTAGCATTGCTGATTTTAATTCTCATAGCAGTTTTCTCAGTAACCTGGTCGGTAGCTCCAGGATCTACTTTACCTAGTGCTAGAGGATTAATCCGCTTAAGTATTTATGGGGTTTATTTAGCAGCCAGATATTCAGTTAAAGATCAACTAAACTTAATAGCAATAGTCTGTATGCTAGCGGGACTACTTAGTGTCTTGATAGCAGTTGGAACTCCCCAGTACGGAACGGAGGTTCTTCAGGGTAAAACTGTGTGGAATGGTATATTTCCCCACAAAAATTTCTTATCCCGAGTCATGACTATGTCTAGCGTTTTATTTTTAAATTTACTTGGTAATGGTGGTAAACTCAGTCAAAAGATGATTGCTTTTTTTGGGGTAATTTTATCCATATTACTGGTAATTTTGACTCAAAGTAAAACAGCTTTGTTGGCGTTAATTTTGATATGTTCTTTATCAACTGTCCATATAATCAGTAAGCAAAAATTTAGAATTAAAACTATCCTGTTTGCTAGTGCAAGTTTAATCTGTTTTATTATGACTTTATTAGTCTTGGGAAATATTGAATATATCTTGGTGGATTTGTTAGGTAAGAATCTTGAATTTAATGGAAGACTTCCCTTATGGCAATTGGGATTAGATAAAGCATTTGAAAGACCTTGGTTAGGTTATGGTTATGATGCTTTTTGGAACTCTGACGAATCTCTTTACGTAATTAACAATAGCTGGGGTCAATCGTTTGCCGATAGCGATACTACTTCAAATTTCAATATTCACAATGGCTATCTAGAGGTTTTTATTTCTTTAGGCATATTTGGTATATCAGTGTTTCTTTTTTGCTTTTTTCGAGATTTAATTAAGGCTTTTATCTTGGTCAATGTTAAAAAGAATAATGAATCCTTTTGGTTTCTACAATTTTTAGTTTTTAATTTAATATTTAATATGGCTGTTGGCAGTACAATTTTAACTGCTAGTAATGTACTTTGGAGCATATATGTATCAACATCTTTTTCAATTACCCTTAACTTTAAGAATCTCAAAAAACGATCGCTAACCAGAATAACCACTGAAAAATATGTCCCTCATTCTTAATGCTACAACTTTAAGACTAGTTGCTGATACCTAGAATTTAATATTTAAACCCCTCGAATGGAGAATGTGATGACATTACCAAATTTTTTTTTGATTGGTGCTGGAAAAGCAGGAACTACAGCACTTTATGAATATCTTACTCAGCATCCGCAGATATATATGAGTAAAGTCAAAGAGCCTAATTTTTTTGCTTTCATGGATGAAAAAGTTAATTTTTCAGGACCAGGAGAAGATCGAGCTATTAATAAAACATCGATCGCTAACTGGGATGATTATTTGGCTTTGTTTAAAAACGTCACCCAAGAGAAAGCTATTGGAGAAGCATCTCATTGGTATCTTTATAGTGAAAAAGTAGCAGATAGGATTAAGAAATATATTCCTCAGGCGAAGCTCATTGCAATTCTTCGCGATCCTGTCAAAAGAGCATATTCGGATTATATGCACTTTGTACGTGAGAATAGAGAAACTTGTGATAATTTTCTAGATGCAATTCAAGAAGAAAATAACCGCATTAATAATAATTGGGGCTTTGGTCATTATATAAAACGAGGATTATATTATGACCAAGTAAAAAGATATTTAGATACATTCGATCCCAGTCAAATCAAAATCTATCTCAATGAAGATTTGCAGGCCGATCCTCAAATGTTGTTAAGTGATATTTTTGAATTTTTAGAGATAGATAATACTTTTAAACCCGATACTAGTTATCGACCTAATGTTTCGGGTATACCTAAAAATAAAATTTTACATAGTTTGCTAGGGCAATCTAGTCTTATTAGAAAAGTAGTCGAACCAATAGCTTCTCCAGAGCTAAGAAAATTAGCAATTAAATTGAAAGGTAGTAATTTAGCACGACCTCCTCTAAATTTAGAAATACGTCATAAGATAATTCAAGACTTTTTTGTTGAAGATATTTTGAAACTACAGGATTTGATCGGTAGAGATTTATCTACATGGCTGACGTAAGCAATATTCGAGGTATATTATTGGGAATAATAAAAGGAAAATCGTATATGGAGAATCAAACCACCACAAAAAACCTGTCTTACAATCAAACTAATTATTTAGACAAAGCTGAACCTCGGATTTTACTATTTGACCTAAATCATTTGGGTCATCATCCAGGCTACATTCAACATTTAGTTGAATATTGGAAAGCTAAAAAACTATCAGGTAGCCTTGATATCTTAGTGACTCCTTCTTTCGTTCAGTTACATACTGAGATTGTTGCCATAGCAGAAACAAGCGAGTTAAAAAATATTAATTTTATTACTATTTCTCCTGAAGAAGAAGCATCAATATCTTCTAAATCTACTGCCTTAAAACGTGCATTTCATGCTTTTAATGAATGGAAAATACTTTGCAAGTATGCAAGTAAACTGGAAACAACCGAATGTCTTATTATGTATTTTGATTCGATTCAGTTTCCCCTATTTTTAGGATTAAAACCACCATGCAGCTTATCTGGAATTTATTTTAGACCACTCTTTCATTATAGCGATTTTATTGATTTCACACCTTCATTACGAGAAAGATTTTGGCAGTGGCGAGACAAATTATTTTTGTCTAAAATTTTGAAACAACAGTGTTTTAAATCTTTATTTTGTCTGGATCGATTTGTAGTCGATCCCATTAAAGCAATTAATAATTCGGTAAACACTGTCAGCTTATCAGATCCAGTTCAAGTTTATGATGATTACCAAGTTAAAACTGAAGAATTAAAACGAGAATGGTCAATAGAATCAGAACGAACTGTTTTTTTAATGTTTGGGGTCTATCGTCCTCGCAAGGGAATTGAAGAATTATTATCAGCAATTGAACTTCTGCCTACAAAGTTAGCCGAAAAGGTTTGTCTTTTATTAGTAGGTCCAATTGGTGCTGAATCGATAGTTAAAAATCATGTCCAAACTATTCAACAGAAATTACCAGTTCAAGTTGTTTCTCATACAGATTTTATCGCCGACCGTGAAATTCAACCCTATTTTAAAGTTTCAGATGTTATCCTCGCTCCATATCAGCGACACATTGGCATGAGTGCCATTTTAGTTCGTGCAGCAGCTGCTCAAAAACCCGTACTAAGTTCTAATTATGGTCTGATGGGAGAATTAGTCAGACGCTATCAACTTGGTATTGCAGTGGATACTGAAATACCGACCGAAATTGCTAAGGGACTAAGCCAATTTATTAAGCGATCTCCTCAAGGTTGTGGCGATATCAATAAAATGAAAGATTTTGCACGGCAAAATACTGCTGAAAAATTTGCAGCTACGATATTTAATAATATAAATTTATAGATTAGATGCTCGACAATATTGACAGTGACGATTTAAAAATAAAACAATTATTTATTGCTTGGGTTGCTTTTCAACGCCGTTCTTTATCGATGAAGAACTATTTTGATTACGAGCTTAAATTTATTACTTTTGCTTTTAGAAATCGTTTTTTGAGACCGTTAGAATATCTCTACAAAACATTTATTACTTTTTCTTTTTTCATCAAAGAACGACCAAATATTATTTGGATTCAATTACCGCCTAATGTTTTACTTCACTTAGTCTATGTCTATAAAACAATTTTGAATCGCCAACTATCAATAGTTGCTGATTGTCACAATGCAACTTTTAGAGCGCCCTGGATTAAGATACCAGGAACAGTTTGGTTATTAAATAGATGCGATCTGGTTTTAATCCATAATGATTCGGTCAAACAACAAGCTTTGGATAGTCATATTGATGCTGACAAAATTTATGTTCTGGAAGATCCTCCTGCATCACTCAAATCCAACATTGAAGAACCAAATGAATTGCATTCTACTCCTAAAATAGTTTGTCCCTGTTCTTTCAATCGTGACGAGCCAATAGCCGAAATCTTAGATGCAGCGAGATTGATGCCAGAGGTTACAGTTACAATTACTGGCAATTACAATCGCGCCCGAGGAATTCACGATCTTAGTGACGTACCAGACAATGTAAAGTTAACTGGATTTATATCTACTGAAGAATTTGATTTACAAATTAGCCAAGCAAATGCAGTTTTAGGTCTAACCAAGTTAGATGGTATTCAGCTTAGTGTTGCTAATGAAGCACTTGGTGCTTCTAAGCCGATGATTTTGGCAGGCACTACAACTCTGAAAAAGCTATTTTATAAAGGAGCAGTGTATGTAGATCCTTTACAAGCAGATTCAATTGCGCAAGGATGTCTGAAGGCTATTGCCAAACAACAGTTGTTAAAAGAAGAGGTCACAGAGTTGCGTTTAGAAAAAGAATTGAGTTGGTTTAAGCAGGCGGAGTTAATAAAATCCACCTTGATTAATAGTTAATTGTATTTTTTATTTTAGATGTATGAATTTACGATCGCGATTGCTCTACCCAAGTAAAAAAGCTGTTCATTTCTCTAATTGTGGCAATCTTTAACTTTTTATTTTCAGATAGTTGACGTTTGGATTGCGAAATATTTTTATTTTTAACTAGAAAATCGTAGTTTTGAGGATTATCAAAATAAGGATTTAGCCATTTTGCATTAGTTTCCTTAGTTTGCTGAGACCAATTTTCTAAATTGGTCATATTGGTTGTTTGAAATCCTAACCCAAACGCTTGTTTGTTGGTTGAGAAATAAATATTATTCAATCCTGTATAACCTTGTCGGACAAAATTTTCATATATTTGAGGATTACCTCTGGCTTGTACGATTAAATTTTGGTTAGGATTTGACTGAAAAACAATATTATTCTTAAATTTTGTCTTACCTAAAAATATCGGTGTTTCTGGTTGACTAGTATTGTCTAGTATTTCAGTCACCAAATCTTTGTAGGTTCTAGATTTATCTGAAGTGACATGGATGTTATCTCCACTTCGATCCATATATAAAATACTGTTGTTTAAGGTAATATC
>NZ_JBZNBU010000446.1:0-1753 GCF_058530065.1 Waterburya sp.
GCCAATACCAGTCTAATTTCGACCAACTATCGTTTTTAGATAATGAATTTGTTACCACAGTCTTTTAATATAACGTTGCACTTGTTTAAGATCGTACAAAAAAATTAATCTGAAATCTATCTTTGATACTAAATCCCGTTCATAACGGTTATTTAACTGTAGTAGTTAGGGAGTAGGGAGTAGCCCCCTTCGGGGATAAACCCCCATTCGCACCCTTCGGGCATAAAGGGATAAAGGAGTAGGTAGTGGGTAGTAAGCACCAAATTAATGTAACAAGCTTAATACTAAATCACACTATATCAATCGGATTTGGTATTAGGTTCCTTGGTCGCTGTTCATTGCTCACTGTTCACTGTTCATAGCGAAGTCCTAAAGGATACACTTCGCTATGTATCCCTTTAGGGACTGTTCACTGCTCATTGTTTATTTATCTCTCTTTCAACTGAACCAAACGATTGAAGCGATTCATAATTGCCGAAATAATTAGATTAATAGTCAGGTAAACCGCCATGATAATTGTCAGAATCTCTATTGACTTCCCTGTTTGGTTGGATATCGTACTGCCGATCGCATAAATATCGCTGTAGCCAATGGCGATCGCCAAACTAGAATTCTTAGCTAAGTTCAAAAACTCGCTGGTTAGAGGGGGAATCATTACTCGCAATGCTTGGGGAAAAATTACGAGCTGCATCATCGCCGATGGTTTTAAACCCAATGCCCTAGCAGCCTCCCACTGCCCCAAACTGACTGATTGAATACCCGCCCGTACTACTTCGGCAATAAAGGCTGAGGTGTAAATACCCAAACCGATAAGAAGAGTAGCAAATTCGGGCGACAGGTTAAGCCCGCCCCGCAGGGAATTGTTTTGCAATTGCGGTATCGCCCAGTCAACTCCAAAGATAAAAAGCAAAATAATTGCGATCGCGCTGATGCCCAGCAGCCACAACCAAAGCTGAGGATTTTCTCCTCGTTCGATCGTGCGGTTGCGCTGATTCCAGAAAGCCACAGCTAACAAGATCGAGCCAACAATCGCGCCCAAAGATAGCCAAGTAGGTAAGGTAGGAGCAAACCAGGGAATATCCAAACCGCGATTGGTTAAATAGATGCTGTCGGCGACAACTAACGGACGTTGAATTCTGGGTAAGCGGAGAAAAACGGCAAAGTACCAAAAAAATAGCTGCAACAACAACGGCGTATTGCGTAAGATTTCGATATAAACCCCTGCCAGTTTACGAATCAACCAGTTATTTGACAGTCTGCCAACACCGATGCTGATTCCCAATATGGTAGCAATAATGATGCCAAAAACCATCACGCGCAAAGAATTCAATAATCCGACAACTAGGGCGCGAGTGTAGGGATCGGTGGGGCGATAAGCGATAGGAGGGTTAGCGATTCCGAAAGAAGAGGCACGACGCAAAAAATCGAAGCCAAAATTGAGGTTCAACCGTCGAAAGTTGTTGACTAAATTATTGCCAAAATAGGCGATCGCGACGATAACTATTGCTAAAACTAACCCCTGTCCGATAATTTTGAGATACCGACTATCTCGCCAGAAAGGAATTTTCTCAGACTGCTGCACGATTGGGTAAACAATTCTAATTGTCTAATTATACATAAAGCATTTTTTTAGTCTACAGGTATTTTTGCAGGAGAATATAAGCAACAATACCTATTGCTAGCTGCATGAAGATAGCTGAAAAAACTATCGATTGTCAATTGTTGTTTTCGGATATTGCTGTTACGAAAAGGC
>NZ_JBZNBU010000447.1:0-2057 GCF_058530065.1 Waterburya sp.
TGATGATCGCTAGCAGTAGTACAACCAGATAAAATTAATTCCGCTGCTGCCAACTGGGAACTATAATACATCCCCTCGGCTGTAAGCTTAGACCATAGAGGATAGTGGGCGGTAAGCCATTGAAACAAATCACCATTCTGTCCTGGGGGAGTTACGCGAGTTAGGTTTTGAAAGAAATGATGGTGAGTATTAACCAACCCAGGTAAAACTAGATGTCTATCTTGTAGATCTAAAATCTCATCGGCAGTGTCGGGTAATTCTTCTGTCGTACCTACTTGTTCTATTACGTTATCTCTAATTAATAACGCCCCGTGACGAATTTCTTGTTGTTCGTCGTCCATCGTAACTAGGGTATGAATATTTTTGACAAGTAAAGTAGACATTTTTACAACCGTGAAGAGTCTCAGTAGTCATTGTATACAGTATATGTGTTTAAACTTCACGTTTATTTCGACAATTTTGTTTAAAACTATTACGATAGAAGCAATTTTGGATTTAATTAACCAGCGGTCGAACCTAATGCAGGGGAATAACGACAGTCTTATTGGAAAAGAGTTACGAGGTAAATATCGTATCGAACGACTAATCGCCA
Source organism: Waterburya sp. (assembly GCF_058530065.1). Lineage (NCBI taxonomy): Bacteria > Bacillati > Cyanobacteriota > Cyanophyceae > Pleurocapsales > Pleurocapsaceae > Waterburya > Waterburya sp. The sequence goes on from NZ_JBZNBU010000447.1 coordinate 593, forward strand.
AAGGCGGACAAGGCAGTATTTATCACGCTACAGATATTTCTAGTTCCATTGCCAAAGAATATGTTGTTAAAGAATTTATTCCTCAGTATGGAAATACTTATTTATTAGAAGTAGGTTCTCGTTTATTTAATCAAGAATCAGAGATTTTACAAAAATTGGGTAAGCATTCTCAGATACCGCAAATTTTTGATTATTTTGAAACCGACAAAAAGTTTTATTTAGTTCAAGAACTGATTGAAGGACAAAACTTAGAAAAAGAACTAGAGGAAAAACATCATTTAAACGAAAGTGAAACGATCGCTTTACTCAAAGATGTTTTAAATGTTCTGAATTTTGTCCATCTGAATAATTATATTCATCGGGATATTAAACCATCTAATTTAATTAGAAGTAAATACGATCGCAAGATATTTTTAATTGATTTTGGTGCGGTTAAAGAAAAAATTCAACTAGAAAATATAGAGCGAGAAGATAATACTATTGCGATCGGTACTCCTGGTTATATGCCCCCAGAACAAAAAATGGGCAAGCCCAGATTTAGCAGCGATATTTATGCCCTAGGAATGATTGTGATTAAAGCTTTAACGGGCTTAGATCCTAACAATTTAGAATACGATTCCGATTACAATCCTCTATGGCGCGATCGCCTTCCTGATGAAAGTCAACAGTACGATCCTAATTTATTAAATATAATCGATAAAATGGTTCGCAGTCGCTATAGCGATCGCTATCAATCTGTCAGAGAAATAATTGTCGATCTCAACTTAGTGGGAGTAACTCAAATACCTGGAGAATCTGCTACCAAAGAAAATAATACTACTGTTATTATTAACGATAATAACGAAAATCAAACTAGAGAAGAACCTCAAGCAAAGACTACTAATTTAAGTCTGATTGTAGGAGGAGTAGTTGCCACAACAATTTTAATTACTTTTTTATTGAGCAATTTTTTACCAGAAAAATATGTAGCTTATCACAAATCAGAATATGGCTTAAAATTAGAACTGCCTAAAAATTGGTCGATTCAAGAAAATTGGATTTCTTTACAACCTCAAGTTAGATTTATATCCCCTGCCAAGAGCGATCGCGATTCTTGGCGCGCAGAAGTTATTATTTCTGTTGAAGATTTGACACAACCGTTATCTCTCAATCAATATACCGAACAATCAATTGCTGAAATAGAACTTTATAATAATGCTATTGCGCCCGTACAATCTACTACTTTTGCTAATAAGGAAGGCAGAAAAATAATTTATCAAGCAAAAGACAATAGTACAAAGCAAATGCAAGTTTGGACGGTTAAAAATCAAAAAGCATATATCGCTACTTATATTGCCGAACCAAAAAACTTCGATCGCTATCAAAAACAAGCGGAAAAAATTATCGAAACTATTATAATTGATTAAAAGAGTTTTTAGTAGTTAGTAGTTAGTTTTTAGTTCAATTAATTAGTAAATTTTAACCA
>NZ_JBZNBU010000448.1:0-4208 GCF_058530065.1 Waterburya sp.
AGGATTCTTTAAACATAACTATTTAATTCCTTATTGCCCTCAGTAAAAGTAAGTGTAAACTTCAACGATAAATAAATAGGCTCTTGCACGCTTTTGGTGAAACCGAGAATCGGCGATCGCTCTATCTAGAAAATATACATGGGTTTTCCTGTTGGTTTGTCGCTACATTAAATCTAATACCACTAGTGCTATCAAAGGGGCAGGAAGAGTCGATATTTTTCTGGGTAGTGGTGAAATAGCAGGAGAAAGAGCGGGAAGACTAAATGGTAGCGGTAATTTATTTTATTTATTACTTAAATAATTGTCTTTCTACTGTCAAAAAACTATAGATTTTTTTCAGTGCTGAGTTACAGAGATCGATACGACTATCCCGTACATTAGTAGCAATATGAGGGAAAATCAGACAATTTTCTAATTGATTTAAAGGATGAGCTAGAGGAAGAGGTTCGGGAGCGGTTACGTCCAAAAGAGCCATACCAATACTATTAGAAGCGAGGGCGCGATACAAATCCTTGTGATTGCAGACTCCCCCGCGAGCAATATTGATCAAAATAGACGAAGATTTCATCTTCTTAAAGGTATCCAAAGCAAATAAATTTTGGGTATCTGAATTAAGAGAACAGCAGACAATTACGACATCAGCATCGACTAGCAATTTTTCAAAAGAAACAAACTGTACCCCATATTTTTGCTCTACATTCCTTTTTCGGTGGGGGGAATAGTAAATGATGCGCGAGTCAAACCCCCTCAACCTACGGGCAATTGCCGTACCGATATGACCCAAACCGACGATCCCAATAGTTAGTTGGGATAAGGAAAAACCTTTTAAATTGCCCATATAATACCAAGGTTCGCAATTGCTTTTGGGTTGTAAATCGAGGTCTAATCGGCGCACTCCCAGCAACAGTAAGGCGATTCCATAATCGGCTACAGCATTAGTAGTGGCATTGGGTACGTTATAAACTTCAATCCGATCGCTTTGGCATTGTGCCAGATCGATGCGATCTGTTCCACTACTCATGGTGGCAATAACCTTGAGCCGTTTTCGAGCCGATTTTAATAAAGCAGCATCAATACGATCTCTATAGGTGCAGAGGAGTCCATCGTATTGAGAAGTAGCAATTTTTTCGTAGAGTTCTTCGTATTCCATCGGACGCTTTTGGGGAAAAACATCCACCGAAAATTCTTGGGGAATTGTTTTTAAAGATTCTGGAGGAATTAATGCCGTGCTGAAGATTTTAAACATAAACTGCGTCTAGTTTGAAAACCGTAGTTCTTAAGTTAACTGTTCGAGGTATTGAGGATTAGGAAGTCTAATTTTCAGCCAGCTTTGATGTTCTGATGCTAGATGACAATCTACGGTGGCGTTAAGTTCGCATTGTTTGGTGGTAATGGTGACTTGGCAATCTTCTAGGGGTATGGGATTGGTGTGCCAGACATTGGGTTTCAGCATGACTCCATCACTGCGATCGCTTATAAATGCTCGAAAATCTTGGGGTTTGGGGTTTGGGATAGGTGGTGCGACTACATAAAGTAATTGGCTTTCGGGACAAATAAATGCCTGTCCCCCTGCTTCGTGTCGGTCAAACCATTCTAAATAGATATTTCCTTGGCGATCGCGATAAGCTAAATCGCGACATCGATAATCGATCGCCTGGTTGTATGCGGAAAGAGAATCGCAATCCCATCCGACAATCATTTTGCCTTCCACAGACTTACTCATTCCTCGATCGGCTAATATGGGACGATCGCTTGAAGATTTCCACTGCACTAGAGGTAATTCAATCTGTTCCCAATCTTCACAAGCAAAAACCGTCCCCAAATCTCCTAAGTTTTCTTGGGTCAAAGGCAGGGGTGTAATAGAGATTAGATCGAGTTCTCTAAGCAAGATTTGTAGTTTTTGAGTGGGAACTGCGATTGCTTTAGTCAGATAAAAGCAACCCCAAGCAAAAGAAGCATTTTGGAATGCGTCGAGGCGATCTACTAAAGACTGACGAAATTCTTTAAGGTATGTCTCGCTAACGCTACCATCGATCATCTGTTGCCAGAAACAATCTATGCGATCGATCATCTTTTGAAAATTAATTCCCAAATGGCTGGTTAGATCGTGATAGCTGACGTTTTTAAGTCCTTCAGCAAAACCCCACCTCATATAATCGCTGACAGATGCCAAGCTGCTAACCGCATTGCGATCGCTAAATGTCTTGGTTTCTCCATCTGTTGTGACTTTTTCCCCGCGCATCAAGTCCGTAAAAACGCCAACTCCACCAGGAGAAAGAATTCTGTTAATCTCTCTAATTACTCGATGCTTATCTTCTGCATGGCACATTGCCTCTTCACTCCAAACCACATCAAAACTATTTGTCCAATCAGCAGGCAGTTCTTCAAAACTACATTCGACAATCGTAATTAAATCCTCGATACCCAAAGCTTTCGCCTGTAATAAATTGCGCCGATTTTGTTCTGGGCAAATATTCACACAGGTAATTTGATATCCATAGTTAGAGGCTAGGTAGTGCGCTACACCACCACATCCAGAACCCAAATCAATAAATCGCGGGTTTTCTAGCAACTCGACTTTGGGACGAATTAAACCCAGCATAAACTCGATCGTATTTTCTGATGCTTTGGCAACGCGATCGTAGGGAGTTTCATAAATTCCATAATGGATATTAAATTCAAAATCTCCCATAACTGTTTGATAAAACTGCCAGCCTTGGTCTGAGTCATATTGCTCGATTACTTTTTGTTGATGTTGGGATATCTTCTCAGAACGGTTATTGACAGGGCGATCGAGTTTGCTTTGCATGAATTTCTCACGAATTAATCAAAACCTATGATTATTGCTGGTATTTACATCGAATAAGATCTATATAGTTATCGTGAGATAGTTCAAAAATTTCGCAGACGGATTGAGAAGATGCCTGAAAAATGATTTTAAGCAAAGATTAAGACTGTCAAAGAGTCTCACGCAAAGACGTTTACTCCGAGCTAAGCGGAGCAAGCCCCGAGCGAAACGGGGCAATCGCAGGTCAGTTCTCTGGGCAGAGACGCAAAGATACTAAAAGAGATTTTAATCTTTAGTTCGATGGATATACTAAAACCTTTCAGACACTCATAGCTTACTCTAATCCTTCTTGATACTTTCTGATGAGCTTGCCATTTTCAAAGATGGCTTTAATTGATGATTCGTCTGAGTTTTGCCAAATTAAAGTAGATGAATCATGCGATCTCTCGATTTCAATTCCCCTACCTAAAATTGACTCTACCTCAATTTGACTCATCTCGATATTCAATCGCTCGTAGTCTACACGGCTATTATATTGCTGGCTTTGAACGGGTTCGTTAGCTTTAACTTCACAGATTGAAGAGTTAGGGTATTGAACGAAAACAATTAAAGAGATCGTTACTATGGTTGCATAGATTGGCGGTAATTTACCGAGGTGAGGTTTCACCAAAGTTTCAATCCAGTCATTATTTTGTGTATCATTAGACATAGGTTCTTCTCCTTTTGAGGAACTTAATTTTTGAAATTAAAAAAGTTATTTCCTGTTGGCGCAGGTTTTAACAAGCTTTAATCGAAAGCACTAATGTTGGCGCATTGGTGCTTTTATTCTTTTTGGCATTAACTAGAAACTCTTCGAGTTGCGATCGCATTTGAAATCACTGTTTTGGTGTAATAGCCAGCAAATCCACGTAAATCCCAAGCTAGTATAAGATATGCAACAGGCTTAAGATTGTATTTCTCCCATCTGTTAACTTCATCGGGAAAGGTTTCAATAATATCAAAAAAACAATCACTTGTTTGATTCCAAGTCTTTGGAGAAATCCTTTCAAGATTATTTCCAATAATAGAAGAAACATACTTTAAAAAAGTGTATTGTTGATTGTTTTGAATTGAGACATAATTATTTTTACTTAATTCATTTATTTTATTGTTTACTTTGTCTATTTCAACTGATGTTAAAAATCCCAAAACAACTTGAAACAATACAGATAAACACACAATTAAATCAAGTTGATTAAAAAAAAGTAATGTGAGAGCCAAAAAACAAAAAAAACATTGACTAAATAAAGATATTTTTTTCCTAAATAAAACCTTACGGATTTTTCTAATATTCTGTTTGTCTTCAAAACTCAAACTAGATTGTGTTACTTTTTCTAGTTTTTCTATTTGCAATTGCAACTTTGTTATACCTGATTTCTGG
>NZ_JBZNBU010000449.1:0-2768 GCF_058530065.1 Waterburya sp.
GTAAACTCTTTTTTTATCTTGTTGTCAAATGATTCTATTTCAATAGTTGCAATTGGATCGTATAGTTCGTTTTGCTTTTGATAAGAAAAGTTATAAATTGCTTTTTTATTTTTTTTACTTGCCACAATCAACCTTAGTTATAAAAACGCTTCTATATTTCACCTTTTCCATTACTCTTTCGATTAGTGAATCTTCACTAACGTCTGAATCAAGGATTTTTCCGTTTTCAAAATAAACAAACTTATTACAATATGCTGTTAGAAGAGCGCGATCGATATTTAAAAAGTCTCTTTCTTGTTTTTTGATAAAATCATGAGTTTCTTTATTGGGAAATAAATTGATAATTTTTGTATCTACTTTTTTTATTAAAGTCATTGTTACTCGATAAAGAACGCAACTACTAATCACTATTATTCTAAATGTTTTGTAAGGAAATTGTCAGATTCTTATGTTTCTCGATCGGTTGTGGGAGATGCTGGATGTTAAACAACTCTAAAAATTAGAACGAGAGATTTTGTGACAAGATATCATGATTCGATACATAAAGCTTAATCTCATCACAGGTATAGAAACATGAAAGTCAATTCACCCAATAGCAAGCCTTTATCTCCTCAAGAATTAGAGCATTTAGCCTATTTAAAATCTGTAGTTAAAAAATCTTTAGAAGATGGCTCTTTTTCTACCGATGAAATAGATCGCATCAAGTCGATTATTTGGGCTGATGGCAAAGTAACCTCTGAAGAGTTACAAACACTGCATAATACCATCAAAGAGGTTATGGGAGATGAATTACCAGAACTGGAATGGCGAGCTAATAGCTAGTTGCATTCTGAAATAGCTGCTGCATTGTGAAGGAAATCTCAATTAAAGTTAAGTATTATCTAGAAATTATTAAAAAATATGGGTGTTTCTCTTTAAAAATCGAAAATTAACCTAATCTAACTAAAGTTTTATCAATAAAATAATTCATGCAAACAAGATTAAACATTAGTCTTGCTTTAGGGGCAATCTTTGTTCCGATAATTACCCTGTTTGCTGCTAATCCTTTACAGGCACAACCGCGAGATCGTTATAGCGATCGCGATCCTCACTATTATTGTGATGGTTTAGCACGAGATCGTACAGCACGTTTTTCCGAACGAGACACCGTAGGAGATGCTGTGGGAGATGCTATTGGTGGAGCTATTCTTGGTGGCATCATCGGTGGTATTGCATGAGATGCGGGCAAAGGCGCGGGAATTGGCGCGGGAGTTGGCGTTATTGGCGGGGGAAAGGAAAGAGATGATGACAGAAAAGCTTTTTACAGGCGCGAATACGATGCTTGTATGCGTCGCAATGGATATTAGTATTTTTTGTTTAACCCCAATCCAATAATTAATTCAATGTCGATAAAATTCAAAAGAGGAAATTAGAGTGAAAAGATTTAGTTGGCTAGTGTTATTAAGTGCGATCGCTTTTGGTAGTGTTAGTGTTGGGTACGCTTTCTCCTCTTTCAAAGCGACGTACTTCTTCTTCAAATTGTTCGTAACCCTTTTCAAAAAAGTCGGGACGATCAAATAAACCAGCCGTTGCAGAATTAATGTTTAGATTAAATAGTAAGAGAAATAAAGTAGTTTTGAACAGATAATTTATTTTCATATATATCGATAGTTAAGCAAAATAATCAGATAATTAATATACATCTTTACATAGCTATTCCGATATAATTTCTTCACGAAAATCAATAACTAATTGCATATTTTCTATCATTAAATCTCGTAAGTCTCTAGTTAAAGGAACTTCACTATTATCGCCAAACCATTTATCGAATAATATAGTCTCACTAGGTTCATTATTAATAAAACCCTGCATAAAATTGACTAAAGCATAATTAACATTATTCAAAAATTGCGAGTTATCTTCGGGAATCATACAGGCAATTCCTTCCTGAGAATAGTAGCCCACAAGGTTGAAATTTTCACCATTGCTAGCATTTTGCAACCAGCTATTTAATAAAATATCGTCATCGGCAAAAGCATCAATAGTTCCTGTTTCTAAAGCTGTACGACCTTCATCGCGATCTTCAAAATAAACTAGATTAGCGGTTGGTTCGGCTTTTTTAATAGCTATTTCATTAGTAGTTCCTGGTAAAACACCAATTTTTTTATTAGCTAAAGATTGAGATATTGCATCGTAATTATTTTGCCTGACTAATAATCTCGTTCCCGTAATTCCATAGCTAACAGAAAAGTCTATTTTTCGATCTCTTTCCCAAGTAAAACTACTCGCGTCGCAAACAATATCTACTTCTCGATTTACTAAGCGATCTATTCTTGCTTGTGGTTCGAGGGCAACTAATCTTAGTTTGATTTTACGCCCTAATTCTCTTTCTATTTGTTGCTAAATTAACCCTAGCATATCAACAGAATAGCCCGTCAAATTTTCGTTATTATCTGCATAAGCAAAAGGAAATGCATCTTTACTTGTTCCTGCGGTTAAAACTCCTGTTCTGGCTATTTTTTCCATCACTGTTTCTGCCACAGCAAGTTGTGTAGTTAAAACCGTCCCTAAAAGAGTAATACCAGACAACCATAGTTGTAATAATCTGCGATGCTTAAAGATATTCAATCTCATATTCATGCTTTACTATTATCGATTTACAGTTTTTAATTATTGGACAAGTTTGCCTAATTTAAGGCAAAATAAACTAAATAAATTAAAATAAATTAAAGATTATCGATTATTATACGTTAGATATTTTAATAATGAATTTTGGCTGATTGCAATTA
>NZ_JBZNBU010000450.1:0-4148 GCF_058530065.1 Waterburya sp.
ACTTCTGGTACAGCCCCTTCTAAGTTAGAAACCCATTGGCACGAATGGATGGCAGCTAGACAGGAAAAGGTCTGGCAGTTTACGGATAAGGAATGGGTGTGTGAAATTAAAAACGTTCACCATCGTATTACCCATAACGGCGATTTTGATAGTTGGCGAATCTTTAATAGGGATATTGACCATAAAACTCTCGGCTTGTGGTTAGAACGGGTATTACATACTCCCAATACCACTCAAGGTGATTCTCCTAAGATTGCAGGGATGATGGATTTATTAGTAACTAAAGGAAATTGGTATGCTGCGGTAAGACTGGCTTATCAACAGGCGATTTCTTTAGATATTAAATCGGCTTTTGGGTCAGAACAACCAAGCAAAAATGCCCCCAACACTATCCCCAGTATAGAAAATCTCAAAGCTTGGGCGGATATATTTGAGAAGGTTTTTCAGAAAGAAATTAAGTTCCAAAAACAGGCGATTGCGAAGCTAGCCACCCTCAAGGATACCTTAAAGGGTTCGACAGTTCCTACAACGGACTTTCTCACCGCTACGCATAAAGGCATCGATCCTGTGGCTTTAAAAGCTTCTCTCAGTTTGCATCAGGCATTCTGTGAAGGTTTAAAAAGTCATGATTCCACCGCCCATTGGACGAACTTACAGCGCATTAACTTTGTTCGATCTACCATCACCGCATTTTTAGAAAATGACCTTGATCGTGCCACTCAAATCTTTATGGCGAGGGCGAAAGGCAGTTTTGGTCTAGTTACGACTTCTACCCTATCGGAATCGGAATTAGTACTTAGTGCGAAAGGGCAGCCGATAACTGTAGGTTTTAACTGGGAACGAGGCTATATGGTTTATGCTTCCGAACCTGCTGCGGTAGATCGGATTTTGTTACACCAGCCTCAATCTTTTCGTTTGGATCTCGATGCTGTTAATGGCGAAGTAGCGAAAGTTAGTGCCAAAGATATTAAGATCTATTCTCTACTCCACGAACAGGAATTAGGAGTATTGCATCTCAAGGATCGCTGGATCTCGATGACAAAACACCGTCACCTAAAATATATTCAGCTTTCCCAGACAGGGGTAGATCCGATCGCCGAAGACATTCAAGCTATCCCCCAGACTCTCCAGCAAATTAAGAACTCTTGGCAAAATCCTACCTCCCTCAATCGACGTAGTGCCGACTATTTAATCTATCTCCTCACCGAAAAAGTACAACGGTTTGAGAAGAAACAACAGTTAATGTTCAAAGCGGGATTAGTCAGTCAAATTAGAACTCTCCCCACCGTAGATATTTTAATTACAGGGGAAGAAAATAGCCTTTGGATAGGACAAAAATTCGCCCAAGATCTCAGAACGGTTTTTCCCTTCCTCAACATTGTTACCCGTTCGGCAAATGAAATCTTACAACAATTAGACCGCAGCTTTGCCAAGTTAAACCTAAATCGCGACTCCCTAATTTTTGCCATTACCCAATCTGGTCAAACCTTTTCTACCAGCCAAGTGATTAAAGTCTTCGACCATTTATCCAGTCAAGGAACGATTGGCGAATTGTTTATCCTGACGGGAGAACTCAGCAGTTTTATCAACTCTACCCAAGGAAAGGGGGGACTAACAACTATTACTAATTCTTCCTTTGTAGACGGCGAAAACAACCATCGCTATCGCATTTTTGTTAACGGTAGCGGGCGTAGAACTACCGAAGCTAGTACGGTTACGGTAGCTGCCACAGTACATACTTTAACGGAGTTATTGCTGTACGTTGCATAACAAATGCGTCAAGACTTTCCTCGTTCTACTCCTTTAGGTATGACTCTTAACCCCGAAAGCCTGATGGTTTTAGCAATGATGAAAGAAGATTTTATAAGTAAAAACGTCCCGCAAATTATTGGTCTTACCTCAGAAGGCAAACCCCTCAAATCCCCGACTAAAAACGCCCTTATCAATCAGGGCGAATATTGGGCGAAGCACGTTACCGAAACCCCTCTAGCCTGGGTAATTCAAGCAATATATATCATTATCTCCGTCGGCTGGGTAATTCCTTTTGGTCATCCTTTGCCCCTAGTTAAAACCTTATTTAGTTCTTTGTTATGGCTATTCAACTTACCTATAGGTATCAATGATACCGTCGCACCTGTCATCACTATTGCCGACATCGGCGTGTATATTTTCGGGGCATGGTTGTGGACGCTAGCCATTCGCTATATTCAGGGCAGACAGCTACTTGCCAGAACGGGCAAAAGAACCCTAGTCATCGGCGATGTCTTTTGGTTAAACAAACTATTGCAAGCCTATGTAAGTAAACTCTTTGCCCTCAGCTACGGCATTGCCACTATAGAAGTTCACAGTGCCGATCCTCAAAATCATCTCCTCCACGACTTCGGACATCGGGTAGTACGGGGTACATTAATCTGGCTGGGTATTCCCGATGGCAGACGCAGCCCTCAACAACAATCGGCAGAAAGCGCGGTAATTATGACGGGTAAACAAGCTAACGGCATCAAAAACTTTAATATCGGTGCAGAAATAATTGCTTTAGGACAAAATCCTGCGATTTCCCGTCAAGGATTTAGCAAGTCTTTAATCCTTAACAGCAACAGCGACACCGTTTATTTTCGTGCGATCGATCCAGAACAACGAGAACAAATCGAACAACTGCGAGAATCCTGTTTTGGTTCGTTAGAACGCCTCTGTGCCAGTTACGTCTTCTTCTGGGCATTAGCCAAAAAGGTGGCATCCTTCCCCTTCCTAAAATACCAATACTGGAAATCTCAAAGTCGCACCAAAGTCATGACTACTGCTTCTCCTGTGGGTGGTGTGGATGTTTCCAAGTTGAATAGACAAAGAACTAGTCAGCGCACTTCGGTTGAGGATTATATGAATAGGAATTAGAACATAGAAGATGGGTAGAGCGATCGCTTTACTTAAGAAAGACTATGATAGATATATCTTCCTGTTCTGTACATAGCGAGATAGCTTATGCTTAAATTGTGTAGCTATTAAACATGGATAAATTTCTGTAACTTAACCAATAAACCATCTTGATTAAGTATTTTGCTGTAGAGAACTTTCGTTCTATCAAAGAAGAAAATATACTGGAATTTGATGCAGGATTGCCCAAAGACAGTCCTTATGTAGCAAATCCTACTATTGGAATTGCTGGGGCAAATGCGTCTGGTAAATCTTCTTTATTGCAAGCACTAAACTTTACTTTATGGTTTATGCAGAATTCTTTTCTTGGATGGAATATAAATAATTTAATACCATTAGAACCATTTATTAACTGTCAAGACAAACCTACTAAGTTACATATAGTTTTTGCACATCAAATATTAGTCGATCGGCAAAAAAAATATGTTGATTTTGAGTATCTTCTGCACGCTACAAGAGAAAAAGTTATTACAGAAGAATTATCATATTATCCTTACAAAAGCAAGAGGTTAGTATATCATCGTCATCTCGATAAGATAAAGCAAGGCAGTACTGTTGATAAACTAGAACCAGAGTTATGGAAAGACTTAAGAGCTAACTGTTCAATAGTTTCTCTTGCTTCTCAATATGCAAGTCAAAATATTGCTAGAGAATGTAGAAAATACCGTTCATGGAGTAATTTAAGTTATATAGGTTTAAAAAATAGCGATTTTCATCCCAGTATGTTGGAAGAGTTAATACAAGAATATGGATTTGCTAAAGATGACATAATTAAGTATTTAAAAATTGCAGATCTAGGAATTAGCAATTTTAAAATCGCACAGAAAGATTTTATTAAATATTTGCTTTTCAAGCACAAAGTAGATAACTCTACACAAGACTTTGACGATAGGCTTGAAAGCGAAGGAACAAAGCAATTTATAGCAATACTTTATGAAATAATGCAATCTTTATTTGCTGGTCATTTGACTATTTTGGATGAAATAGAAATTAAACTACATCAAAACTTAGTTGCTTATATTATTGGCTTGTTTCAGAATAAATACGAAAATCCACACGGGGCGCAATTAATCTTTTCTTTTCACAATACTTATTTCATGGATATCCTAGAACCAAGTCAGCTTTGGTTTACCGAAAAGAACGATCGCGGCTATACGGAAATATTTTCAGCAGCAGATTTCAAAGATATCAAAAAATTACAGCAAAAAAGCTTAGAA